>NZ_CP022370.1 GCF_002220095.1 Bosea sp. AS-1 | reverse complement strand
CCAAGCTGCAGAAGTCGAAATAATCCGACTGAGCGGCAAGGCGTGAAGACGCCTTGCCGCTCAGGATCCCGCTCACGGCAATTGTTTTGACCCAAATGGGTTTCCGTCACCGGATCTTGGTGACGATGGCTGCGTCATCGGGCGCATCTTGATCGGGAAGCATTGATCTTGCGACCGATAAAGGTGTCCCGCGTGGATATGTCGACAGCAAGATGAGTTTGAAAGGCGAGCCATGCGATTGGTCTTGCTAACGGTTTCTATTGCGCTTGTGGCACTTCAGGCGCGAGCGGATGACGGTGATCTGCAGCGCGCTCTGATCGAAGCGTCCTGTCCTCGTGCGAAGGTTACGCGCCTCAACCCCATCGGCAAAAGTGATGTCTATGAAGCGAACTGCTTCGGCAGGAGCATCAAGATCGTCTGCATAAACGGCCGCTGTTCCGCTGATGATCCGTCTCGTAGTCGCGATGATCCAGAATGAAGTCCCAGTGAAAGCTCACCACCATGGCGAGAGGCCATCTCATGATTGGAAACTACTTGAGATCATGGCGAATGCACGCGCTTTTGTCACTTTGTGCTGTGGCTGCGGGGGCGCTGTTCGTTGGGCAGGCGGAAGCACAATCGGTCAAGATAGTTGGAATCGGCGCATCAACTTGTCAGTTTTTCCTTCGGGAGATCAACGGCAAGCCGGAGGTCGAAAAAAACTTCTTCGCATGGGCCCAGGGCTACATGAGCGGCTTGCTGCTGCGGGCGCCGCCGGGGAAGGATGAGGATCTTGACCTCGAGCCAACCAATTATCCGTTGCTCAAGCAGGCCGAGTTCCTACGGAATTTCTGCACTCGCAATCCCGACGCAGATTTCCCGGATGGGGTGAATGACCTCTACCGCACGCTTCGTGCACCACCGAGCTAAATCGCCCACCCCTTTCCGAAATGAACACAGATGACGTTGGCATAGGCGGCGTCGCTACCGAAGGTCGAGTTCAACAGTCGTGACCGCGTTGTTCCAGTTTATCCATGATCTCGGTCACCGGATCATGGGCCTCGATTATCCGCACGGCCACTGGCTTATCAATGTTGCGGCTGCCCTGTTATTTGTTGTAGCGCCGGCATGGACACTCTGGATTGCCGTGCGGTTCACCTATCGGCGCTTCAATGCGAAGCGCCGCCGGCATGCCCGGTTTGTGGCCGCGACCTCGCGCGTTCCAGAGCAGCCGGTCTCCCGAGAGCGCGAACATTCGCTTGAGACCTACATCATCCGTGCGACTGCAAGACCGCAGGCGAAGCTCGTGATCATCTCAATTCTGACGCTACCGACGGCGTGGCTTCTGCTCGAAATCCCCAAGCACATTATCAATCATGCTCTTTCCGACGCCGGCGATAGTGGCCACGTCGACATGACGCTTTTTGGCTTGCCGTTGGATCGCATGACGCTCCTGTTTGCACTCTGTGCAGGCTATCTCGGCACGCTCACGTTGAACGGGCTTATCAAATACGCGGCCATGCGGATTCGTGGTCGCGTGAGTGAGCGGCTAGTTCGCCGGCTACGGTTGGGAGTCTTGCGTCGCGCCCGCGCAGGGACGAGTGCGGAACAGCGGGCGCATCTCTCCGCAGTGGTTGTCCAGGAAGTCGAACCTATCGGGTATTTTGGCGGAAGCCTTGCCGTGGTTCCCGTCATTCAAGGCGGCGCCTTGCTGACGAGTATCCTGTTCCTGCTGATGCAGAACCCGGCCTTAGCTCTGGCGGCACTGCTGATGTTGCCTCTGCAGCTTACGTTCTTGCCGGGCTTGCAGAAGCGACTCAACGCAAAGGTGCGTGACAGGGTCCGTTCGACCCGCAAGCTTGGCGGCCTCATGGTCGCAGAGGTCCCGGCTTCTGGCGCCAATGGTCCGCATCCAGTAGCCACGCGGGCAAACCTGTCTGTCTTGCGCCATCAAATGCGAACGACCGCTGTCCTCGAAACGATCCGGGTCGAGATCAACGATCTCAAGGGCAGGATCAAGGGCCTGTACAATTACACATCCAATCTGACGCCGTTCTTTTTCTTCACGATCGGGGGCTACCTCGTTGTCCGAGGGCAGTTGTCGCTCGGGGCGCTTGTCGCCGCCCTTGCCGCCTATCGAGAGATTGCACCGGCGCTGCGGGAGCTGTTTGATTTCATGCAGAACTGGTCGGATGCGAAAGCCCGCTTCAGTGAGGTCACCAGAGCCATGGGCCAAGTTCGTACCGTTCCGGTGGCAATCGACGCTCCAGATACCTCGCGCCGTCGCGAGCAGATGGCGAGCTAAGTGCCGCTTGGGGGTGTGCGATCGCTAACCGATTCGAATTCTTTCTGGCATGAGAAAGGAATACGGGGGCACGACAAGGTTTTTTGGTGCCGGTCCTCGCCGCACACGACCGAGGGCATCGTAAACCGAACCATGGCAGGGGCAGAACCAGCCATCATAGTCGCCGCGCGGATCACCGGTCTTCTGTCCGAGCGGTATGCATCCGAGGTGGGTACACACCCCAACGACGACCAGCCATTCCGGCTTCTGCAATCGTGCCGTGGCGGGCTCGGGGTCCAACAGGGCGGACATGTCGTCGGTCTGGTCGCCAGCGATCTGCTCGGTCGTTCTTCGGACGATGAATACGGGCCGTCCGCGCCACAGCACCGTAATGCGCTGGCCGGGCTCGATCGGAGCGAGATCGAATTCAGCGCTTGCCAATGCAACGTTGTCAGCGGTCGGCTGGAAGCTGGCGACCAGTGGCCACACTGCAGCTGCCATTCCAGTGGCGCCAGCAAAGCCGGTGGTCAAATAAAGAAAGTCGCGCCGCGTCGAGGCGCTCTCCGGTTCTGTCGATAGTTCGTCCGTCATGGACGCACCAATCTTCGCCCGCTTGTGCGAGCAGATTCCAATGTTTCGCCCGGTCAACCCAGATGCCAAGCAGGAAGAACGATCTGGCACTGGCGGCAATTCTGACAGGATCTTCCGGGTTCGTCTGTTACAATTGGTTACAGCCGCACTCCCGACCAGTGACGGGTTTCCTGTCAGCTTCTGGGGATGTTACGGCTGAGCCAGTAGACGTAGCTGCGCGCCAGATTCGCGATGCGCGCGCGCTCGCTGTCGGGTTGGTACCATGCTCCACCAGAGCTCGATGGCAAGGCGAGAAGTTGCGGATAGCGGCTGATGATCTCGCCCCGCGCGCCTATGATCAGAGCCTCGCCTTCCAGATAGTCGGTATCTCCGCCACCGCCACTTCCGTGACCGCCTCTCGATCCGCGCCCAGCGTAAGACGACAGCGTCAGGCTGGTCAGGCGGACAATCAGCCTCTTGGGCGCAATATTCGCGGGGAAAGCGATGCGGAGCTCGTCAGTCATCGACGCACGGAGCCAATCGGCCATCGGTCCTAGTCCCAATGAGCGTAGCCGTTCGACGTCCACGGAATAGGAGGGCGACCAGGTGCCCGGGAAATGCGTTGCAGCGTTTGCGGCTGTCACGAAACATGAGGCGATGGCGGCCGGCATGGCAGCGAGAAATCGGCGGCGCGAGATCGAGTCCATGGGACACTCCATCAATGATGTCGGCGTGAGGGGGCGCGAGTCACCAGCGTCCGACCAAGGCCAGGAGGTGGCCCGGAAAGCAGGATGCGCCTCCCGAGTTGTGCTGGAAAGTGATGGGCTTCACAGTCGGGCCGTGAGCCACGACCTGTCATTGCCGGCGTCCGACCTGCCCGAAACCAGGCATCATAAGGGGAGCCGATCGCACGAGGCCGATGAGCGAAACGGATAAGTAGCCCCGGTACGCATTCCAGGCGATGCTTACATCGGGAGCATAGCGTGGTCAGCCGGTAGCTTCGATGCCCGGTGTTTCCAGTTCGCCGAAGCGGGGATGCGAAGTTTCTTCGCCGAACCGACAGATATATTCGTCGAGATTAAACAGGCGCTTCAAACCGATGCCGGCGTCATCCTGGATGAATTCGATTCCGTTTGTGACAAAAATCGAACGAATCCGAATTCTGGTTTCCGGTCGCACGCGCCCTTCAGTTTCAAAATCGCTGATTGTTCTTTGAGCGACACGAACCTTGCGGCTGAGCTGTTTGATGCTCCAGCCCAGCATGGCACGCGCAACGCGGCATTGTTCGCTATTCATTTTCAAACCCTCAATAAGACGGTTTGCGCTTGAAGGTGGGTTACGGGAGCATTGCGTTGACCTCGAATGGCTCATCGCAATGCAAGAGGGTCCTCGGCCGAAGCCGAGGACCCGTCATGCATCAGAAGTCGCGCTGAACGCGCAGGCGAGCCGACACAGCGTCGCTTGAAGCGAGAGTGAAGGCGCCGCCACGGTTGATGTCCGCGACGCGCCCCTTCGGATCGAGCTTCGTGTAGAGAACCTCGACGCCGATATCGAGACCGCTGACCGGCGACCAGATCAGGTTGGAACCGACCCGATATTCCTTGAAGTCGGTGACGTTCGTGGTCGAGGCATTCTCGACGTTCAGATACGAGCCGAACAGGGTCTGACGGACGCTCGGGGTCCAGTAGTGCAGGAGCGCTGCCGTGAGGGCATAGCCGCGCGTCTTCTTGAGCGTTGCCGTGGTGGCGCTGTTCGGGATCGCGACCGCGTCGAAGGCATTGACGAGAACGCCGCCGATCTGAACGGGGTTGTTGTTGGTGAAGCTGCCGTAGGTACCGGCGCCGAGATAGCTGGAAGCGCCTTCAGCATAGACGCCTTGCAGCCAGAAGACATCGCCTTGGGCGAGCATCGGCAGGTTGAGCTTCAGGCCCGCGAGACCGGCGAATCCATACTCGGTATCGAGTTTGACGCTGGTGTTGCCGCTGGCGGTGGTGATCTGGTGAAGCGCGCCCGAGAGCTGGGCCGAGCCCCAGCCCTGCGTAATGTTGAGGTTGGCGACGATATCGGGCATGCGGTTGCCGCCGGTCGAAACCGTCGGGCCGAAGGGGACGTTGTCGAAGGTGTTGAAGCGACGCTCGGCGCCATCTTCCGCAGAGAGCGTGGCGCTGAATCCGCCGCCGAAGTTCGCGGTGTAGGCAAACAGCTGCGTGGATGAGTCCGGACCGCGCAGCAGACCCCAGTTCAGGTCGTTCGCGTAGAAATCGAAGAACGACTGAGCGCGACCGGCCGTGATCGGCCCGAACTGGATGAAAGCCTTGTCGAGGAAGGTCGTGTTCGAGGCGCTGACAGTCTGGAAGGTCGCGTAAGGTACCCGGTACGGGCCACTGTCGCGATTGATGTCATAGCGAATGAACGCACGCAGGGTTCCATAGGCCGTGGCGGTGCGCGTGTCGATGTTTAGACGACCGCGAGCTCGGAAGCCGGACGCGTCAACGTTGCGGCTGTAGGGCTGGTCGAACATATACTCGGCCCGGACGCGGCCACCAATTCGCAGGCAGGTGTCCGTACCGGGAATGTAGAAGAAGCCCGCGCCGTACGCCGTGCAAACACGCACATATTCCACCGGAGCGCTCTTGCGCGACGGCAGGTCGGCGGCGCTGGCGCTGTTGGCCACGGCAAAGGCCGCGGTGGCCATGCCCAATGCTGAAACGAAGCTCTTCATCAATACCTCCAATTGAATTGGTCTTTGCCTGGCTGAGTCTTTTGATTCAACCGGATGATATTGGTATTCTTCAGGACGATGCCCGACGGTGAAAATATTCACATGATGCATCTGAGTCTTCATGCGTTGTAATTTGAACACATGTGAAAAACTTCACAATGTATAGTGTGAAGATTTTCACCTGTTACAATTTGTAACTTGAATCGCCGCAGTCTTATCTTACCGTCGCGCGTTCGAGGCGGGGCGACTGAATGGCGATGACGCATTTCTGCGAGACCGGTAGTTCGTCAACCGAAAGGAGCCCCATGGTAATTGCCCGGGCCCCGAGGCGGTTTTTTGCACTCCTGTCCCCAGGACAAGAAATAAGAGTAAGGACAGCCGGCGACTTGGCACCGAAGCAGGAAGGTTCCTTTCGGTTTCCCGCAAGCGCCATCAGGTTGGATACGCGAGAACACCACCAACAAAGCCGTGCAGGTGACATTGCCGGCTATCTTTCTTCGTGCCCAAGCTTTCCGAAGATTGGTGACCCAAGCTTGCTGAAAGCGTCCCATTTCCGCGAACGTCGGCATGCGACCACTGCCTATGGCGGCGACGCATCCGCACGGTTGGTCGAATGCACTCGGTAGACAAATTCGCGATGGTGCATGCGGCCGCATCCCCAGCTCCACGATGCACAGAGAGGGCAGGACTATTTCATCCGATGTTGCGCGAAGCGACATGCGCCACGACGCAATCGGTCGCGCCGCGCCCGCCGTTTCGATTTTCGCCGCAGCAATTCGAGCGACGGCCATGTTGACAGCGACTCAATCGGTGATGGCTATTCCAATTCCGGGCTTACTCGCGAGCGGCCGGTTTCCGAGGCGACAGTTCCCCAAAG
Source organism: Bosea sp. AS-1 (assembly GCF_002220095.1). GTDB lineage: Bacteria > Pseudomonadota > Alphaproteobacteria > Rhizobiales > Beijerinckiaceae > Allobosea. The sequence continues at coordinate 183,558 of NZ_CP022370.1, read as the reverse complement.
GGTCTTTCATCAAGCAGCCGGACGACAAGACGGACCACATCTATCTGATCGAGACAGGTAAGGTGGTCACATTCTTTCTGGGCCCCCAAGGGCACGATGTTTCATTCCTTGAACTGGGAGTTGGAGATTTCGTTGGTGAGTTGTCGGCCTTTGGTAGCGACGAGCCCGCGACGTATTTCCAAGCCATCGAAGATACTGTCGCCCTTGTCCTGAACAGGGGACAGTTCCTGGAAGCGCTGCGCAATCAGCCGGAATTCGCCGAGTTGGTGGCAAAAACGCTTTGCAGCCGCTTGCGTCTGATGAAGCAGCTCTACATCGAGAGCAAATTGCTGCCGATGAAGACGCGCCTTTATGCAGACCTAATCCGTCACGGCGTTCGGGACGAGCAGGGGCGGCTGCGCATTTCGCCAATGCCGACACATGCTGAAGTGGCGCGCAGGATCGCGTCACAGCGAGAGACCGTCACGAGGCATCTGAGCCAGCTGGCAAAGCAACGCGTGATCGACAGCTCGCGCGGGTTCATCGTTATCACCGACGAAGCGTATTTACGCGCCGAAATCAGCAAAGCTCTCGGCGGCATCGAATGGCAATGACAGAAAATTTCATATTTGTGAGTTTTTTCACAGATACCAGTGAGTATGATGATAGTATCTCGTTCGGTTGAAGCCGAGCTTGGTCCTCAACCTCCAAAAGAGACCAGACTTGAGGGGGCGGATCCCAATATCTGACCCCCTCATTTTTAGAATGATTTGTCTGGTCGGATTGATCGTAGACCTTGCGCGCGACGACTGGCTATCTCACGCTTTCCCGGAACGGCAAAGGCGTTGTGCACCGCATAGAGCTCGACTACGAACTCCGAAACGAGGCGAGACACTGCTGGACGCCGCTGTGAATCGACAGCAATCAGCGGCGCCGTTGCGAGCGGACCGGATTTGTCGAGTATGGCGCGATCTCGATTTACTGGGTAACGTCATCCACGCGCTTCTACGCCCTTCTGACACGCTTGGCATCGTCCGCGGCTCATGCGATCGCGGCGCGAATTTCAAGGACACATTCGAGGAGGGCCGCATCATACGTGTCCTCGCGCGAGCGTAACCGGCTCTATGATGAGGTTGATTGAAGTTCAGGCGGCTTGCCGATCGACGATCTCGTCGGCCTGGAGCAGGCGCCGCCACTCCCAGGGCAACAGTTCGTGCGGCCGCGAGGTCGATAAAGCGACAATGTGGGCTCGGACGTTGCCCAGACACACCCTGGATCGTGCACCTAGGCGCGCAACTGGGATAGGAGACTCAAGTAGAATGTCTTCTGGCCCATTACGACAAGCAGCATTGCGGCGTACATCGCTGCCATAACGGCCGCCTTCAAGGTAACACTCAATAGCACAGATCCCGTATAACCGACGAGAACTCCTATGGCAATCGCGACAATCGTCGCGACAAGCGCCGAACTGATCGGCGGCCAGATTGCTCCAAGCAAATCGGTCAGCGTGATGGCTGTTCCCCTGATACACCATAACATATGCGGAAGCAGCCACAACGTCAGTGCTATGGAATAAGCGGCAGCCACGCCGCTCGGCCCGTAAGGCAGTCCAGAGAAATAGGAGGCGACACAAATTGGCGCGAGAACCAGCGCAATGTTCAAGCTTCGTCGTTGTAGGCCACTCGACATCAGAAACCAAGCGAGTGGGTTGACCAACCCAAAGAACAGGACGGTCGGTGTTAATAGGCGAAAGATCGTGGCCGCGGCATCCCAGCGAGGGCCCATGACAACGCGAACGATTTCATCCGCGAAAGCAGCAGAAAACAGCGTGATCGGAGCCGTCAAGGCAACGACAAGGGAATATCCTTTAAGGAAATAGTTCTTATATCGGGCATGGTCATTTTGAAGGCGTGACAATGCGGAGAACGCCACGCCTCCAATAGCGTCGTTCAGTTGTGTCGTCGGAATATTGATGAGTTGATATGCCCGCGAATAAAGACCCAGCGCGTTAGCTCCCCAAAATCGACCCAGCAAAACCTTGTCTAAATTATACGCAAAATAAACAATCAAATTATTCAAAGTCATAATTCCGCCGAATTTTAACATTCCCGCTATCTCGACATCGCGTTTCGGCAAGCCGGGTCGCCAACCAACAACCAGCCACATCACGATGGTACCGATAGCAGTCGCACCAACGGAGGGTACTACAATCGACCAGTAACTCCAGCCGAATGCGGCCATCGCGATGGCAGCTCCAGTATTGACGGCTACGCAAAAAACATCGATCATAGCCAAGGTGACGTAACGCAATTCCCGGTGCAACATAGCTGCATATTGCGCGCCTGCGGCGCTAAACAGAAAGCCGCCGGAGATCACCGCGGTGACCCAGAAAAGACGAGGCTCATTGTAGAAACGAACGAGAACTGGTGCAGTTATCAGGCAAAGCAAGGTAAGGATTGTTCCTATGAGGATGTTGACCCAGAATAGGGCGGATTTTTGATCGTCAGTAATTGTTACTTGCTGAATGGCCGCCGCGGAAAGGCCGCCGTCCCGAAATAAATCATAGATCCCTGTTATGACCGTGACCATTGCAACAAGGCCAAATTGGGAGGGCGAGAGCAGCCTCGCCATGACTACGATGTAAAGCAGCCTGAGTGAAAACGTTATACTCTGTCCGACAAGTTTGGCGAGGCCGCCTCTGACCGCTTGCCGCTTCAGAATTTCCATGATCTCAAGCTCCCGGAAGACTGTACGCTGATAGCGTTCGCCAAAGGCCTCAGGCGGCATAATGTCTTTAGAAACTCTACGTCATGTATTCGAAGATATCCAAGTTAATTTTCCTGAACGATCGAGATTTCCGCGGGATTGGCTGCGCGTCGCGCCAGACTCGATTGCCCGAACAACGCGCTAACAGTTGGAGTTGAACATGCAGCTGCGTGCCGGTGACTGGGTCGAAGTGCGAAGCAAGGAGGAGATTCTTGCAACGCTGGATAAAAGCGGGCGCTTCGAAGGGCTGCCGTTCATGCCGCAGATGTTCGAATATTGCGGTCAACAATTCCAGATTTATAAGCTCGCACACAAAACTTGCGACACCGTAAGTGGAGATTATGTTGGCCGCCGCCTACCTGGCGGCGTCCACCTGGCTCATCGATGCGACGGGAAGGCCTACGGGGGGTGTCAGGCGGGATGCCTGATCTTCTGGAAGCAGGCGTGGCTCAAGCCGGCCGGGAAAGGCGATTTCTCTGAAACATCGGATACGAAGCACCTCGCGGCGAGCTGCACCGAAGCCGATGTGACGAGTGCGACCCACGCACCCGGAACTGGCTCGACGCAGGATGTTAGATATTCTTGTCAGGCTACCGAGCTTCTTAAGTATACACAGCCTCTAAAATGGTGGGATGCGCGGCAATATTTTGAGGATTATACGTCAGGAAACAATTCATTGCCAAGAATGTTGCGTGGATTTTTGTATTTCGCATTCATTTTCGTAACGATGGCCAAGAGGCGGAGATTGGGTCGACCTGCGCGATGGCTCTATGATCGGGTTCAATCAATGTGGGGGGGCGTTCCATTTCCTAGGCGAGTCGGAGTTCTCGCGCATGGCACGGCTGGGCCGGTACGCGAACTTAATCTCCAAGCTGGGGATTGGGTCCGAGTTCGGTCCTTTGAGGACATCAGGAAAACGATTGATACTTTCAATCAGAATCGCGGCATGAGTTTTGATGCCGAGCTGGTTCCGTATTGCGGCAAGGTTTTGCAGGTAAGAACCCGCGTTGAAATTTTCGTTGATGAGAAAACTGGATTTATGAGGCGCCTCAAAACGCCGGCCGTCATTCTGGATAATTCATACTGCCGTTCTCGATACAGCGAGTGCAGGTTATTTTGCCCGAGAAGTATTTATACGTGGTGGCGAGAAATATGGTTGGAAAAGATTGATATTGTCGATCTAAAGAACGAGTAGGCTGCCTCGATCTCCGGAGCCGTTCGACGTCAACAATTGAATTCGGCTTTGAGCCATGTCTGTACGAAGCTGCCCTAACTGCAGCGGGAAACGATGCGGCTAACGCCGTCAGACTGTAAAAGGCAAACGGCCCAAAGGTCGGATCATGGAGAGCTCCCCGACCTGTGAGTTGCGTTGGCGCTGACCCTCTTTCGCGGATAACGATTTTGTCCGGCAGTGATGGGGCAAGTCTCTCGATGGGGCCCTTGGCGTCTCCCGCGAGGTGGTCAGGCGCGTTGAGAGGAACATCTGACTGCAAGACCGGGTCGCTCGTTTGGGCCGATATGGGGGCTTGACCCCTGCTCAATCCGCGACCGCGAATGCGTTCCGAATAGCGTAGAGTTCCGCAACGAAATCCGAAACCAGCCCGGAGTTTACGCCATCTGGCGGTCGTAGCAGAAGCGCTCGAAAGTGGACAGCAGGTTCGAAGGGCCGAACGGCAATCCCTTGGATCATCTGGTCAGCGATGATGAACGGGTTGACGAGGCCTAAGCCGAGGCCCTGCGCGGCCAAGATGGCGATAGTCACGCCATAGGGCGTCTCCACTAGAATGCGGGGCTGAACACGATAGTCGGCAAATATCTTATCCATGGCCAGCCGCACGGTATCCTCCGGCGCGAGAGCCAAGAAGCTCTCGCCGCTCAGGTCCGCTGGCGTGATCACGCCCCGGCTGGCCAGCGGATGCTGGCGCGGCATGACGCAGACGGCGCGCGGTGTGGTGAATACGGTGTGCAGGACACCATTGGTGTCGATCTCGTCCGCAGCCAGACCGATGTCGAAACTGCCGGACGCCACCAGGTCGCGAACGACGTTCGAAGTGCGGACCTGGTAGCTGATCCGCACCTGCGGGTGCTTGCGCGAGAACGCCGTGATCGCCCGCGGGACCAGGCCATGTCCAAGAGCGGACAGACTGGCAACCCGAATAGTCCCGGCGCCCACCTCCTTGATCTGAGCGGCGCGCAGCTTGAGGCGATCGAGACCAACCAGATTGGCCTTCACCTCGGCGTGGAAGAGCTGAGCTTCGCGGGTCGGAACCAGGCGGCCACGGATCCGATCGAACAGACTGAACCCGAGTTCGGCCTCGAGCTTGGCGAGCGAGCGGCTGATCGCCGGCTGAGACGTATCGAGGAGGGCGGCTGCGGCCCCGGCGCCGCCGCTGGTCATGATCGCGTGGAAGACGTCGATGTCGCGCAGGTTCATGGGACAGCCATATCAAGAACGGATCGACTCTATCGATATGGCCATAGATGGCAATGTTAGCGCGAACTAACGTTGGCCCATGACGAAATCCGACGACACCTTCCATATCCATCCGCCCGAGCGTTCGCGGCAGCCATTTCAAGCGGTGGCAATGCCGGTCGAACGCGCTTCGACGATCGTTTTCGATGATCTTGAAGCATTCGAAAAACGGGCCGAGCGCGTTTATGACGGCTTCAGCTACGGGCTATACGGGACGCCGACGAGCCGGCTCCTCGAGGATCATATCGCCCAGCTCGAAGGGGCATCGCGGGCGATCGTCGTGCCGTCAGGCATGGCGGCGCTGACGCTGGCGACGATGGCGGTGTGCCGCAGCGGCGACCGCATCCTGATGCCCGAGACGCTCTATGGTCCGGCGCGGGACATGATCCTGCGCCTCCTGGGGCCGCTCGGCATCCCGGCGCAGTCCTACGATCCGCGGCTCGATGCCGGGATCGCGGAGCTTCTCGACGAGCGGACACGGTTGGTGTGGGTGGAATCGCCGGGTTCCGCGACCTTCGAGGTCCAGGACGTGCCGGCGATCGTCGCGGCGGCCCACAAGGTCGGGGCGCTGGTCGCCGCCGACAATACCTGGGCCTCCCACCTCCTGTTCAAGCCGCTGGCCCATGGCGTCGATATCAGCATGCAGGCACTGTCGAAGCATGCCGGGGGGCATGGCGATCTGCTGATGGGTTCGCTCGCCGTGCGGGATGAAGGCCTGTTCCGGCGTCTGAAGGATACCGCGCGCTTCCTCGGCTATGGCGTCTCGCCGGAGGATTGCGCGTTGTGCGAGCGCGGCTTGATGACCATGCCGGTCCGCATGCGCCATGCCGCCGCGACCGCAGCCGAGATTCTGGCCTGGCTGTCACGGCGCCCTGAGATCGTTCGGATCCTGCATCCGGCCATGCCGGGGCATCCCGGCCATGCGGTGTGGGAGCGGGATTTTTCAGGCGCGGCCGGGGTGTTCTCGGTGGTGCTCCGGCCCGAGCTTGCACCCTGCAGAACGAGGTCCTGCGGCGGATGCGCCTGTTCAGGCTCGGCGCGAGCTGGGGCGGCGTTCATTCGCTGATCGCGGTCAGTGATCCGCGGAAAGGTCGGACCAGCCTCGACTGGCTGCCGTCGGGGCCGGTCTGGCGGTTGTCGATCGGCCTGGAAGCACTCGAGGACCTGATCGGCGATCTCGAGCAGGCCTTCGCCCCCTTCGCGGAATTCGCGACGGCGTCGCAGGCGGTGGGCCGTACCGCGGCCGAATAACAGAACCAAACTCATAAAACAGGGGAACGGAGATAACCATGCCAAGATTGAAAACGCTGCTCGGAACGGCGTTTGCCGCCGCCGGCCTGACGACGGGTATCGGCGATGCGAGCGCGCAAAGCGTCGTGAACAAGATCAAGCAGCGTGGCTATGTCAGCTGCGGTGCGAGCCAGGGTGTGCCCGGCCTCTCGCGGCCCGACGAGAAAGGCTATTACCGCGGCTTCGATTCCGATATCTGCCGGACCTTCGCGGCGGCCATCCTCGGCGACAAGGACAAGATCCGCTTCGTCCCGCTCAATGCCGGTCAGCGGTTCCCGGCGCTGCAGACCGGCGAAATCGACGTGCTTTCACGAACCTCCACCATCACTCTCTCGCGTGACACGGTGGTCCGCTTCGTCTGGATCACGCTCTACGACACCGACGGCCTGCTGGTGCGCAAAGCCGACAAGATCACCGATCCCAAGCAGCTCGCCGGCAAGACGGTATGCCTGCAGGGCGGCGGCAGCCTGACCGAGAAGGCGATCGAGGAGACCGAGGAAGAGCACGGGATCACGATGAAGAAGGTCTACTTCGACTCGACGATCCAGGCGCGCGATGCATTCTTCGGCGGGCGCTGCGACACCTATGTGACCGATGGCACGGCGGCCGCCGGCCAGCGCGCCTCGGTGGCCAAGAATCCGGACGATTTCGACATCATCAAGGTGGGCCATGCGGCCGAGCCGAACGGCGTCGCGGTGGCGCGCGGAGACGATCAGCTTTTCGATATCACGCGCTGGACGGTCAATGCTTTGCTCTGGGCAGAACTCCACGGCATCACCGCCAAGAACATCGACGAGAAGCTGAAGTCCGGGTCGAGCGAGATCAAGCGGGTGCTCGGTCAGGAGCCGGGCTTCGGCAAGCCGCTCGGGCTTGACGACAAATGGGTCTACAACGTCGTCAAGCAGATGGGGAACTACGCCGAGATCTGGGACAACAATCTCGGGAAAAACAGCCCCCTCAAGGTCGACCGCGGGCTGAATGCACTCTGGAAGGACGGCGGCCTGAACTATCCCTACCCCTGGGACTAGGTGCTGCCGAGGGGAGCGTGGCGAACGCTCCCCTTTCGATGACGGATAAAAATGGGGAGAGCGGCATGCTGAGCGATGCCAGGACGAGGTCGATCGTCATTCAATGCGCACTGGTGGCTGCCGTCATTGGCACAGCGACGCTGCTCGTCAACACGACCTTCGCGAACTTGCAGACCCGCGGGATTCCAATCGGGTTCGACTTCCTGACGACGCCGTCCCGGATCGTGATCTCCGAGGCGATCCTCTCCTACAAGTCGCGCGACCCGTATTACTGGGCGATCGTCGTCGGGCTGGCGAACACGGTCTTCATCTCCGCGCTGGTCATCGTCTTCTCGTCGGTGCTCGGTCTGATCGTCGGCGTGACCCGGCTGAGCAGCAATCCGCTCGCTGCCGGCACCTGCCGGGTCTGGGTCGAGATCGCCCGCAACTCGCCACCGATCGTCCTGCTGATCTTCCTCTATTCGCTCTGGTGGAAGGTCCTCCCGCCGGTCGGCGAGGCGCTCAATCCGATACCCGGCGTCTTCGCCTCGATGCGCGGCGTCATGGTGCCGAGCGTGCATATCGACATGGAGACGGCGGGAGTCGCCCTGATCTTCCTTGCCGGGCTGCTCTTGCTCGTCGCCCGGACGGCCGGAGCCCTGCGCCGTTTCCGCTCCCGCTTGAGCTGGGCCGCGGCGGCCGTGCTGCTGCTCGGCCTCTGGGTTGCCGATGCCGGCTTCTGGACCGATTGGCCGGTCTTCGCGGGTTCGAATTTCCAGGGCGGGCTGGAGCTGACCCCGGAGCTCAGCACGATCCTGATCGGCCTGACGCTCTACACCACCGGCTTCATCGCCGAGATCGTGCGGGGCGGCGTCCTGTCGGTGGGGCCGGGGCAATGGGATGCCGGCCGCTCGGTTGGCCTGTCCCGGACCCAGATCCTGCGGCTGATCGTGATCCCGCAAATGCTGCGGGTGATCGTGCCGCCGCTCAACAGCCAGTACATCAACGTCGTCAAGAATTCGACGCTGGCGATCGCTGTCGGCTACCCGGATTTCCTTGCGGTGATGAACACCATCATCAGCAAGTCAAGCCATTCGATCGAAGGCGTCTTCATCATCCTGGGCGTCTACCTCGCCCTGAACCTGACCCTGTCGAGCGCGGCCAATTGGTACAACCGCCGCATCGCCATCGTGGAACGCTGATCCCGTGAAAATGATTTCGCTCCCTCTCTCGGAGGCGCCAGTGCCGGTGCAGACTTGGTCCGCACCGCTCCTTGCCTCGCTGCGCCGGACAATCGGGCTGCTGTTCGGCTCGCCGCTGAATGCCACGCTGACGCTGGCTTTCGGCGCCATGCTCACTGTTGCCCTGCCGCCGATGCTGCGTTGGCTAGTGCTCGACGCCGTCCTCTTCAATCCGGACCCCGCCGCCTGCCGCGCCGCGTCCGGTGCCTGCTGGAGCTTCATCTATGCCAAGTCCGGCCAGCTGCTGTTCGGCATCTACCCGGTCGAGGAGCGCTGGCGGCCGGCCCTGGTCTGCCTCATGATCCTGGCCTTGCTCGGCTGGTCGGTCCGGCCGGCGAGCTGGACGCTGCGCCTGCTCAGGCTCTGGATCGGGGCGCTTGCGCTGATCGCCTGGCTGATGGGTGGCGGCCTCGGCCTCGGAGAGGTTCCGACCTCCGCCTGGGGCGGCTTGCCGGTGACGCTGATCCTCACCGTTGTCGCGATCGGCATCGCCTTTCCAGCCGGGATCCTGCTCGCGCTGGGCCGCCGGTCGACAATGCCGGCTGTCCGGATCGCCGCGGTCATCGCGATCGAGTCGGTGCGTGGCCTTCCGCTGCTCTCGATCCTCTTCGTCGCCTCGATCATGCTGCCGCTGTTCCTGCCGGAGGCGCTGCTGCCCGACAAATTCGTGCGCGCCCTCGTCGCCCTGACGATCTTCGCGGCGGCCTATCTCGCCGAAGTCGTCCGCGGTGGGCTGCAGGCGATCCCGAAAGGCCAGTACGAGGCGGCTGCCGCGCTCGGCCTGCCGTTCTGGCGCACGCAGTATCTCGTCATCCTGCCGCAGGCGATCAGGGTGGTGATCCCGGCCTTGGCCAACACGATCATCGTGATGATCAAGAACACCAGCCTCGTGCTCGTGGTCGGGCTGTTCGACCTGATCAGCTCCGGCAAGGCGGCCCTGGCCGATCCGGCCTGGCCGTCGCCTGCGGCCGAAACCTTCCTCTTCATCGGCGCGATCTTCTTCGCCCTGTCCTTCTCATTCGCCCGCTTTGCCGATTTCCTGGAGCGGCGCGGCCCCGCTGCTCGCTAGGAGAGGCCTTCATGACCATGGCAATGGCAGAAACCAAGATGACCGACACGCGGCCTGCGGCGCTGAAGCCGACCTCGCTGAACACGGCGACGGCGGTGGAGATGACCAGCGTCAACAAGTGGTATGGCGAGTTCCACGTGCTGCGCGACATCAACCTGAAGGTCGAGCGCGGCGAGAAGCTGGTGATCTGCGGTCCGTCGGGCTCGGGCAAGTCGACGATGATCCGCTGCATCAACCGGCTGGAGGAGCACCAGAAGGGCCAGATCGTCGTCGACGGCACGGAGCTGACCAATGATCTCAAGAAGATCGACGAGATCCGGCGCGACGTCGGCATGGTGTTCCAGCACTTCAACCTGTTCCCGCATCTGACGATCCTGGAGAACCTGACGCTGGCGCCGATCTGGGTGAAGAAGATGCCCAAGAAGGACGCCGAGGAGATCGCGATGCACTACCTCAAGCGCGTCAAGATCCCGGAGCAGGTGGCGAAGTATCCGGGCCAGCTCTCGGGCGGCCAGCAGCAGCGCGTGGCGATCGCGCGCTCGCTGTGCATGAGCCCGAAGATCATGCTGTTCGACGAGCCGACCTCGGCGCTCGACCCCGAGATGGTCAAGGAGGTGCTCGACACCATGGTGTCGCTGGCGGAGGAGGGCATGACCATGCTCTGCGTCACGCACGAGATGGGCTTCGCCCGCCAGGTCGCCGACCGGGTGATCTTCATGGACGCCGGCCAGATCGTCGAGATGAACACCCCCAACGAGTTCTTCAAGAACCCGCAGCACGAGCGCACCAAGCTCTTCCTCTCCCAGATCCTGCATTGAGGGAGAAACGGGACGCAGGACCGATGGGCAGCAAGCGAGAACTCTTGATCTTCCTGAAATTGGAAATGCGAGCGCCCCCGAAGTTGCGATCGTGCCAGTCGCGTCCTGCAAGGCACTTTGATCTACTCATTGTGGTCGATCTTTCGCGCCTGCGATCGTTTCCGTTGCCGCTACGATGCGTTTGAGTGGAGTGATGAAATCGGGAATGTCGACGAAAGCAAGAAGAAGGCCCGCGATCCAGAAAATGTGCATGTGCGTGAACATGGCCAGCAATCCCAGCACACAAACGATCTGCAATTGCACTTTATTATGAGCAATCCGATCCGGCAGGACGTGCAGGTGCAAATATAGAATACCAATTGCCAAGACGAAGATGATCAAAAGAATGCCCATCGCAACCAGGAGCCAGTCCGTTTCACCGGGGCCGGCGAGGAATGCCGGCAAGTGAGTCGAAGCGGCTGCTGGATGAATCGCCTGGCTCATAAGTCCTCCGATCCTGGAACTGCCGAGCTTTCTGAAGCAAATTAACATCTGCCGCGCTCGCGCAGCTATTGTCCCCCGGGACAAGATGCTAGCGCTGACCAATCCCGACCGCGTTCCCGCGCCCCTGAAAGATCAGACTCAGCTCCGCATTTTGCGCTCTCAGAAAGTTCTAGAACGCGCATGCAACATGCCCTTGACCTTCCTATAATGGGAAGGCGTAGGTTGCTGTAATCGGCAATTTTTTGGGACATCGCAGCCATGTGCTCCTGCCAGCAACATTCGGATAGCGCCGCCAAGGCGACAACTGCTCCTGAGGGCGCGATCAGCTTTCGCGTCGAGGACATGACCTGCGGCCATTGCGCCGGTACGATCAAGAAGGCGATCGAGGACCAATTGCCCGGAACCGCGGTCACCGCCGACCCGACTTCGAAACGCGTCAGCGTCGTCGGCGCGGCCGACTTCTCCGTCATCAGGTCAATCGTGGCGGGCGCTGGATACACGCCCGGCGCGGATCGCACCGGCTGATCGCGAGCGGCCGGCGCGAACCCGCCGGCCGCTCATGCATTGGTAAGGCAAAGGGGCAGGGGAGCAGAGCGGCAAGCCATGGCAGATCAGCAGCATCACGCCGGCCATCGGCACGATGACCATTCACACCACCATGGCCATTCTCATGGCACGGGCGAGAGTGTGAAGGACCCGGTCTGCGGAATGACCGTGGATCCCGCCACCGCAAAGCATCGCGCCGCCCATGCCGGGCAGGCCTATTTCTTCTGCTCCGCCGCCTGCCAGAGCAAGTTCGAGGCCGATCCCGCAGCCTATGTCGGCGAGAAAGCGGAGGCGGCTACCACAAAGCCGGCGCCCGAGGGCACAATCTACACCTGCCCCATGCATCCTCAGATCCGCCAACCCGGTCCGGGCAATTGCCCGATCTGTGGCATGGCGCTCGAACCGGAGATCGCGACGCTTCAGGAAGGGCCTAGCGCCGAGCTCGTCGACATGACACGCCGGTTCTGGGTGGGCCTCGTGCTCGCCGTGCCGGTCTTCGTGCTGGAGATGGGCGGGCATCTCGTCGACCTGCACATGTTGCTCAGCCAGCAGAGCTCGAATTGGCTGCAGCTGATCCTGGCGACGCCCGTCGTGCTCTGGGCCGGCTGGCCGTTCTTTCAGCGGGCCTGGGCCTCGCTCGTCAATCGCAGCTTGAACATGTTCACGCTGATCGCGATGGGCACCGGCGTCGCCTGGGCTTACAGCGTCGTCGGCACTGTCGCCCCGAACCTGTTCCCGGAAACGCTCCGCTCCACGGAAGGAGCGGTCGCAGTCTATTTCGAGGCGGCGGCCGTGATCACCGTCCTGGTGTTGCTGGGCCAGGTCCTCGAATTGCGAGCCCGGGAGCAGACTGGCGGTGCTATCCGGGCCTTGCTCGACCTCGTGCCGAAGACCGCCCGGCGGGTGCGCAACGACGGCGAGGACGAGGACATCAATCTGGACGCTGTCCATGTCGGGGACCGCCTGCGGGTCCGCCCGGGCGAAACGGTTCCGGTCGATGGCGAACTGATCGAAGGCCGCAGCTCGATCGACGAATCCATGGTCACGGGTGAATCGATGCCGGTCACCAAGGAGGTCGGCGCGACCCTGATCGGTGGCACGCTCAATACCACCGGCGGCTTCATCATGCGCGCGGGCAAGGTCGGCAGCGATACCATGCTGGCCCGAATCGTCTCGATGGTGGCGGAGGCCCAGCGCTCGCGGGCACCGATCCAGCGCCTGGCGGACCAAGTGTCCGGCTGGTTCGTTCCGCTCGTCATCGTCATCGCCATCGTCGCTTTCGCCGCCTGGATGGCGTTCGGGCCGGAGCCGCGCTTCGCGCATGGGCTCGTCGCCGCCGTCGCCGTGCTAATCATCGCCTGCCCCTGCGCGCTCGGCCTGGCGACGCCGATGTCGATCATGGTCGGGGTCGGGCGCGGCGCGCATCTCGGCGTGCTGATCAAGAATGCCGAGGCGCTGGAGCGCTTCGAGAAGGTCGATACTATCGTCGTCGACAAGACCGGCACGCTGACCGAAGGCAAGCCGCGGCTGACCGGGCTGAAGCCGGTCGGCACGATCACCGAAAGCGAGCTGCTGCGGCTCGCTGCTTCGCTGGAGCGGGCGAGCGAGCATCCGCTCGCCGCCGCGATCGTCGACGCGGCGAAGGAGCGTGGCCTCGCCCTGGCCGAGGCGCAGGATTTCGACAGCCCGGTCGGCAAGGGGGTGACGGGGACGGTCGAAGGCCGCGCGCTGGTGATCGGCAGCCACCGGATCATGAGCGAGGCCGGTATCGACACCGCTGCGCAGGCCGCAGAGGCGGAAGCGCTGCGCGCCGAGGGCGGCACCGTGATCTTTGTCGCGGTCGATGGCCGCGCCGCCGGGCTGCTGGTGATCGCCGATCCGGTCAAGCAGACCACGCCGAAGGCGATCGAGTCCCTCAAAGGCGCCGGTATCCGAGTGGTGATGCTGACGGGCGACAACCGGACGACGGCCCAGGCGGTGGCGCGCCGGCTTGGCATCGACGAGGTCGAGGCCGAGGTCCTGCCCGAGGACAAGAGCGCGGTCGTCAGAAAGCTGCGCGCGCAGGGCAGGGTGGTCGCGATGGCCGGCGACGGCGTGAATGACGCGCCGGCTCTGGCGGCGGCGGACGTCGGCATCGCCATGGGCACGGGCACCGACGTGGCGATCGAAAGCGCAGGGGTGACCCTGCTCAGGGGTGATCTGGAGGGGATCGTGCGGGCGCTTCAGCTCAGCCGGGCGACAATGAGCAACATCCGGCAAAACCTGTTCTTCGCCTTCATCTACAATGCGGCGGGCGTACCCGTCGCAGCCGGCGTGCTCTATCCGATATTCGGATTGCTGCTGTCCCCGATCATCGCGGCGGCGGCGATGGCGCTGTCCTCGGTCAGCGTGATCGCCAATGCGCTGCGCCTGCGCAGCGTGTCGCTCCGGTAGGGGCGATGCCATTCGAATGAACGGGGCTGCATCGTGAGCTTGTTGCAAAGCATCCTTATTCCCAAAGTCAGTGTGGGCAGGTCTTTCGGCGCCTACCAGCGCTGGATCCACTGGCTTGTGCCGTTGTTGTGCATTGCCCAGGTTCCCACTTCCTGGGCGATCCAGCGCACCCATATGGCGCATGGCTTCACGAAGCCCGCCCCCTTTGATCTGTTTCTGCATCAGGTCCACGCCTGGATGGGATGGCTGATCATGGGGCTCGCGCTGACTCAGATCGCATTGCGCTACATCTATGGCCGCCCCTCGCTTGAAGACTTGTCTCCACGCGAACGATGGGCCGCAACGGGCGTTCACGTCTGTCTGTATGGCCTCCTGCTCCTGTTGCCGTTCACGGGGACGGTTGCGATGTATCTCAGCTTCCGCGCCGCGCCCTTGCATCGATGGCTCAGCTGGGCGCTGCTAGCGCTCGCCGTGATCCATGTCGCCGGGGCGCTGTGGCATCACTTCTACCGGCGCGACGACATCTTGCGCCGCATGCTGAGAGGCCGAGCTTGAGATCACGAAGCAGCGATTTTGGTTGCTCCCGGTCAAACAGCCGCAGTTCTCGCCCTTTTGCGATCCCTGTCGGTATGTCAGAACAGGTGCCATGAAGTTTCGACTTCTCACGCACATACTGATCCTGGGGCTGTTCGTTACAGCCACGATGTTGGCTGCCTTGGTCTCGCCGGCGCGGGCTGGCTATGTCCGCATGGAACGTGAGGCGATGACAGAGATGTCGCCTGACATGCCGTGCTGCCCCAATCCGAAGGACAAACAACCCGATTGCACGACCAATTGCCCTGCCGCGAGCTTCTGTCTGGCCAAGTGCTTTGCGAGTGGACCAACGGTTTTCGCCACGCTTGCCCAACCTGTTCTTGTGACGCTCGGGCGTGTGGGTAATGAGGCGCTGCGCATTTCGCGACCGGGCGAGCCTCCGGCCCGACCACCACGAAGCTGAGACATCGCCGGCACTGATGTGCCGGCTGCGATCGCGCGGTCATGCCGCGCGATCGGTGGGCCGTGGCTAGCGCCACGCTTTGAGCTGCACCCCGCGGGCGCGGCAGCCTAACCGTCTCAGGATTCGACAATGATTATCACCCGTACGCTGCGCGCTCTCGTGGCCGCGCTTCCGCTCACCGCCGTTGCACTACCCGCTCTGGCGGATATCAAGGACTATGAATTCCAGCTTACCCAGAACGAGTTCAAGCAAGGCGACGGCGTCGTCATCACCGTCAAGCTGATCGACAAGCGATCCGGAAAACCAGTGCCGGATGCTGTCATCTTTGCCAAGCGCATCGACATGGAGCCGGAGGGGATGGCCGCGATGGCCTCTCCGATTGAAATGCTGCCGTCTCCGGAAGCGGGAGCGTACAGCTTCAAGACCAAATTGGTCATGGAAGGCGGCTGGCGTTTGTCGCTCGGGGCGAAGGTTCAGGGCGAAACCGGCACGCTCGAAAACAAGCTGATCCTCAAGGCCCTGCCATGAAACACATTGCCCTCACGGGTCTGGCGCTCGCTACCGTTCTGGTGGCGGGAGGGGCGGGCTATTGGGCGGGGCATCGCGGTGTCGCGGTGCCTGGCCTGCGGAATTGGCTCGGCATCGGAAGCCTGCTCGCGGCAAACGAGCCCGCCGGCACCGGGCCGACCATCTACTACCAGGATCCGGATCGGAAACCGGTCTATTCGGCTGAGCCACGCCAGACGGCAGAAGGTCGGCCGTTCAAAGCCGTGCGCGCCAGCGAAGATACCAGCTTTGAGGAGAAGCCGCCGGTCGAGAAACCGGCGGCCCAAGCCGAGAAGGGGCGTATCCTCTACTATCGCAATCCGATGGGCCTTCCGGATACGTCGCCGGTGCCCAAGAAGGACTCGATGGGGATGGACTATCTCCCCGTCTATGAAGGCGAGGGGAGCGAGGACGGAGTCATCAAGCTCTCGCCCGGGCGCATCCAGCGTAGCGGTGTCCGTTCCGAACCGGTCCGTCGCCAGACCATTGCCCAGACCATTCGTGTTCCGGGCGTGGTGCAACTCGACGAGCGGCGGATTTCCGTGGTGGCAATACGTGCTGACGCCTTCGTCCAGGAGGTCGCGCCGGTCACAACGGGCGACCGTGTGGCGAAAGGAACACGGCTCGCGCGGATCTACTCGCCCGAAATCAGCACGGCTGGCGCCCAGTTCATCACCGAGCTGAACGCTGCAGCACGAGGCGTGCCCGAAGGGGGCGCAAGGCAGCGCCTCGAAAACCTCGGTGTTCCCGCCGAAATCATCGCCGAGATCGAGCGCAGCCGGAAGGTGCCACCGACGGTGAATTGGACGGCACCGCGTGATGGCATCGTGCTGGAGCGCAATGTCAGCGACGGCATGAAGATGGCTGCCGGAGGCAGCCTGTTCCGGCTTGCGGATATCTCGACGATTTGGGTCCTGGCCGACGTTCCGGAGCGTGATCTGGCCGAGATCCGGATCGGAGCGCCGGCGACGGTTCGGCTCCGCGGCCGCCCCGACATGAGTTTCGAAGGGCGCGTCGGCGTGATCTACCCACAGATCGCCGAGGCGACGCGCACGGCAAAGGTCCGTATCGAACTAGCCAATCCGGACGGTGTCCTGCTGCCGAACATGTATGCCGACGTCGAGATCGGCGCTGGTGATGCGACCGCGGAACTGGCGGTTCCCAGGAGTGCCGTCATCGATAGCGGCACACGAAGCGTCGTCATCCTCGATCGCGGCGAAGGCCGCTTCGAGCCGCGCGAGGTCAAGCTTGGCCGGCGTGGCGACGGCATGGTCGCGATCATCGAAGGTGTTTCCGAAAGCGACCGTGTCGTCGTCTCGGCCAATTTCCTGATCGATGCGGAGAGCAACCTCAAGGCCGCCCTGAGTGGCTTCGCCCAGCCGGAGCCCAAGCCATGATCGCCCGCCTGATCGCCTGGTCGGCGCGCAATCTGATCCTCGTCTTCGTCGCCACGGCCTTCGTCGTTGCCGCCGGGCTCTACGCGCTCAGGACTTTGCCGCTCGACGCCATCCCCGACCTCTCCGACGTTCAGGTCATCGTCTACACCGAATATCCCGGCCAGGCGCCGCAGGTGATCGAGGACCAGGTCACCTATCCGTTGACGACCTCCATGTTGACGGTGCCGAAGGCGCGCGTCGTGCGCGGCTTCTCGTTCTTCGGGGTCTCCTTCGTCTATGTGATCTTCGAGGACGGCACCGATCCCTATTGGGCGCGCTCGCGCGTGCTCGAATACCTCAACACCGCCGCGCGCCGTCTGCCATCGGGCGTGACGCCGACGCTCGGGCCGGACGCGACCGGCGTCGGCTGGGTTTACCAATATGCGGTGATGGCCAAGGACATGTCCCTGGCCGAACTCCGTTCTCTGCAGGATTGGAAAATCCGCTTTGCGGCTTCGCGTGCGGAGGGCGTCGCCGAGGTCGCCAGCGTCGGCGGCTTCGTCAAGCAATATGCGATCGTGGTGGATCCGGTACGGCTGCGCGCCCAAGGCGTCTCGCTGGCTGCGCTGCGCGAGGCGGTCCGCGCCAGCAACCTGGATGTGGGCGGTCGCACGGTCGAGCTCAGCGAATTCGAATTCATGGTGCGCGGCCGCGGCTATCTAAAGTCGATCGCCGACATCGAGAACATCGTCCTGAAGAGCGAGCGCGGCGCCGCCTTGCGCCTTTCCGATGTCGCCCGCGTCGAGCTTGGCCCGGATGAGCGGCGCGGCATCACCGAGCTCAACGGCGAGGGCGAGGTCGCGAGCGGCATCGTCCTGCAACGTTTTGGCGCCAATGCACTTGCCGTGATCGAGCGCGCCAAGGCGCGGCTTGCCGAGATCGCCTCGAGCCTGCCAGGCGGGGCCGAGATCGTGCCGGTCTATGACCGCTCCGGGTTGATCGAGCGGGCAATCGAGACGCTGAAGGGCACGCTGATCGAAGAGAGCATCATCGTCGCCATGGTCTGCATCGTGTTTCTGCTGCATCTGCGTAGCGCGCTGGTGGCGATCATCATGCTGCCGGTTGGCATCCTGATGGCCTTCGCGGCGATGAAGGCGCTCGGCCTCGGCTCCAACATCATGAGCTTGGGCGGGATTGCCATTGCGGTCGGCGCCATGATCGACGCCGCCATTGTCATGATCGAGAATGCCCACAAGCACCTCGAACGAGCGCCACCGGATAAGCCGCGCGTCGAGATCCTGATCGAGGCGGCAAGCGAGGTCGGGCCGGCGCTGTTCTTCAGCCTGCTCGTCATCACCGTCTCGTTCCTGCCGATCTTCACGCTGGAAGCGGAGGAGGGCCGGTTGTTCGGCCCGCTCGCCTACACCAAGACCTTCGCCATGGCTGCTGCGGCCCTGCTCTCGGTGACCCTGGTTCCGGCGCTGATGGTCATCTTCGTCAGGGGCCGGATCATTCCGGAGGCCAGGAATCCGATCAACCGGATCCTGATCGCGCTCTACCGTCCGCTCATCCGCGTCGTGCTCAGGGCGAAGACATTGACGATCGTTCTGGCGGTTGCGGTGCTGGGCCTCAGCCTCTGGCCGGCGCGGCAGCTTGGCTCCGAGTTCATGCCGACTCTCGACGAAGGCACGCTGATGTACATGCCCACCACCTTGCCCGGGATCTCGGTGACCAAGGCGGCCGAGTTGCTGCAAACTCAGAACCGGATCATCCGTTCGTTCCCGGAGGTCGCCTCGGTCTACGGCAAGGCCGGGCGCGCCCAGACCGCGACCGATCCGGCACCGACAGAGATGTTCGAGACGATCATCAACCTGAGGCCCAAGGCGGAGTGGCGCGACGGTATCACCCTCGACAGTCTCAAGGGGGAGATGGATAAGGCACTCCAGTTCCCCGGCGTCTCCAACGCCTGGACGCAGCCCATCCGCGCGCGCATCGACATGCTGGCGACCGGCATCCGCACCCCGATCGGGGTCAAGGTCTTCGGCACCGATCTCGCGCAGATGGAGGCGGTCTCGCGCCAGATCGAGACGGTGCTGAAGGCCGTGCCGGGGACGAGCAGTGCCTATGCCGAACGCGTCATCGGGGGTACTTCCTCGACATCGTGCCGGACCGGGTCGCGCTCGGCCGCTACGGGCTTTCCGTCGGCGACGTCCAGAATGCAGTCGTGATGGCGATGGGTGGCGAGACCGTGACGACGACGGTAGAAGGCCGCGAGCGCTACGGGGTCGCCATCCGCTATCCTCGCGATTTGCGCTCCGACCCGCAGGCGATCGCCCGCGAGGTGCAGGTCTCGACGCCGTCCGGCGCCAGTGTGCCGCTTGGCGAGGTCGCGAGCATCGAACGCAAGCGTGGCGCCACCTCGATCCGCACCGAGAACGGCGAACTGGCCGTCTATATCTTCGTCGACACCGCCGGACGCGACCTCGGTGGCTATGTCCGCGATGCCCAGGACGCGATCTCCCGAAGCGTCAAGCTGCCTGCGGGCTACCGCATCGCCTGGAGCGGCCAGTTTGAATATCTCGAACGGGCCGAGGCACGCCTCAAGCTGGTCGTGCCGGTGACGCTCGCGATCATCTTCCTGCTGCTCTACCTGAATTTCCGCAGATTGACCGAGACCATCATCGTCATGCTCTCGCTCCCCTTCGCGCTGGTCGGTGGCGTTTGGCTGCTCTGGTGGCTCGGCTTCAATATGTCGGTGGCCGTCGCCGTCGGCTTCATCGCGCTCGCCGGCGTCGCGGCCGAGACCGGCGTGATCATGCTGATCTATCTCGATCATGCGCTGGTCGAGGTTCGGGAGCGTCGATCGCAGGAGGGCAAGGCGTTCACACGTGCAGACCTGCATGAAGCGATCATGCTCGGCGCGGTCGAGCGGGTGCGGCCCAAGATCATGACCGTAGTCGCGATCATGGCGGGCTTGTTGCCGATCCTCTGGAACACCGGAACCGGTTCCGAGGTGATGCAGCGCATCGCCGTGCCGATGATCGGCGGCATGGTCTCCTCGACTGTGCTGACGTTGCTGGTGATCCCGGCGATCTATGGGTTGGTCAAGGGCTGGCGGCTCCCTCCGGCCAAGGAAACCGGCAGCGTGGCAGCCCGCCCGTGCCGATGCAGCAGCAAGCTGTGGTCGTTGAATAGATGGAGTGATCGACATGCACGACATGATGAACGGCATGGGCTGGAGCATGGGGGCGCTGCACTGGCTCATCGTCGCAGGGCTGCTGTTGGTGATCGCCGCCTTGGTAAAATACGTCTTCTTTCGGTGAAGACGCGGTCGAGATTGAAGGAGAACAAACATGCAGATCGATATTTCGCCCACTCGCCGCGCGCTGATGCTCGGAACGGCGCAAGCTTTCACAGCCATCGCCCTGGCCGGACCGGTAGCAGCAACGGAAACACTGCCTAGGATGACCGTGACCCGCGATCCGAACTGCGGTTGTTGCGGCAATTGGGTCGAGCATATCAAGTCTGCCGGTTTTCCGGTCGATGTGATCCAGGTCGATGACGTGCTGCCACTCAAGACCAGGCTTGGCGTGCCGGAGGCCCTGATGTCATGCCACACGGCCGAGATTGGCGGTTATGTCATTGAAGGGCATGTCCCGGCCGAGGCGGTGAAGCGCCTGCTTATCGAGCGCCCGAAGGCGATCGGCATTGCGGTTCCCGGCATGCCGGTCGGCTCGCCCGGGATGGAGGTGTCTGGCCAGACGCCGCAGCCCTACGAAATCGCCATTTTCTCAGCCGGCAAGCAGCATGTGTTTGCTCGCTATCGCGGGCTGCAGCAGGTCTGATCTCGTCCGGGAGGAGTGGAAGCCGGGCGAAATGAAGCCGCCCGGCTCAACGTCTGCGTTATTGCTTCGCAGTGCAGAGAATGCGGGTTTGTTCCATGTAGAGCGCGCCGTCCCGCTTGGAGATTTCAAAAGCGCGCTGAAGGCCGCTGTCGAACGTCACGACTACCGCATTATCAGCAAGCGTGAAGCTTCCGCTGCTTTGCCAGAGGCCGTCATAAGAGAAGCGCCCATCATTATCGAACGTGAAATGCGCTCCTCCCGCTGTCGCGCAGACCTTGCCGTTGATAGCGCTGGTCACCTCTTTAATCCCGGGGCCAGGTTGGCACGGTGAGCCGCCGCCGGCGCAAGGGGAGCCAGGGTAAGCAAGCAGGTCGCCGACAGGGCGATTTGGCGGAACATCCTCATCACAGCCTCCCCTGGTTTGCCCAGAGTGAAACCCGCTCGGGGCTTGCGCAGCTAAGCTGGAGATGGGGATGACGACTTCAGATGTGAAGTGTTTCACTTCTGTCGGGCGAGGATCGCCTCCATTTGCGCGATTTCCCGATTTTGCGATTTGGTGATGTCCTGGCAAAGCGCAATGATCTCAGGATCGGTGATGCTGGCTTTTTCGCACATCAGGATCGCGCCAGAATGATGTGGGATCATTGCGCGCAGAAATTCGGCGTTACCAATGCCGGCTTGCGTTCGCATGGCTATGAAGCCGACGGCGAAAATGACAAGTGCTGCGCCGCCGATGATCACATTCAGCCGCGACGACGGGAACATGGAGCGCATAGAGACGAGCATGATGATCGTCATCGGCGCCACCATCATCATGGTCATGTAAACGTTGTTGAGATTGAGGTGGAAATGCCCAAGCGCCGCGATCATCGTGTACATGACGAGGTACATCACGATGAAATCCAGGATCAGTTCAATCGTCAGGCGGCCGTAATGGTTCTGGCCTTTGTGGTCACTGCCATGCTCCATGGCGGCCTCCTGCAAGAAAGTTCAGCCGGATCTAGATCAAAGCGACGCTATTTGCCTTTCGTTTTCAGCCATTCGTCGATTGTCTTAATCTCCTTTTCCTGTGCGCTGACGATTTCGGTGGCGAGCTTCTTGACCGCCGGATCCTTGCCATTTGCGAGGGCAACCTTGGCCATATCGATCGCGCCTTGATGATGGGCTTTCATCTGCATCATGAAATCGACGTCGGCATCGCCGGTGAATTTCGACGGCATCGCCTGCATCATCCGCATCATGCTCGCCTTGTATTCCTTGGTTGATGCGGAATCGGAGGCCTCCGGCATCATCATTTTCATGGACATACTGTCGCCCATCTGAGGCTTGGGGGCTGGTTGGGCAATTGCTGCGGTCGTCATAGAGGCCACAAGACCAGCAATCAGAACGAAGCGTATCATCTGAATTCTCCGTTGGTTCGATGGCGGAAACATCTAAGATTTTAACTGTTTCACAGACTATTGTGCGATGACGACATATTAATCATAGAACTTAATTCACTCGGATTCGATGGAGAGTGATTAAATATTGAAGGCAGATCAGTACGCAGGTGGTTAAAAATCTCCGTGCCGATATTCGTATCTTGTCGGTACGTTGACTTGCTTAAGCGAAGCAAACTATCAATTGTACTTGCCGCCGCTCAGCGCGCTTTCCGCCGAGCTGGAGACAAAGGTGGCGCTCCTGCCAAGGTAGGCTTGATAGCGATGGAGGCATTCACCGAGATGAGTCTGCACGGTGTCGACGGGACGGTGCATGGCCGCGCTCCTGTTCATTGAGCGACAGTACGTCGTTCGAGAATAAGACGCGGAAACCGGTTAGCTGTTCCAGCCTGAAATAATCTGTAACAAATCGGTAGCTTGGCAGCGCGGCCAACTTCGCGGCACACTTCCTTGCTGCAGCAATTGCGGCTGGAAAACATGCGCCTACGTTCACTGCCATCGAACAGCGAGTCTTTCTTGAACAACGACGTTTTTCGATATGCTCAAATCGTCTAGGACGTGGTCGTTCGTTGAACAAATGGGGTGCGCCGCCAACGATGTCGAGCTGAGATCGTCATTGCTCAAGATCACGAATGAATTCGGCCTTTCATCGGCGTTCGGCGGTCTAATCCCAGAAATTGCGCAGATTCATAGCAAAGCAGAGATCGAGTCTCGTGTCATCGTGCGGCACCTTCCCGAGGAGTGGTGTGCTCGGTACATTGAGCAGAATTACCTTCATAGCGATCCAATCGTCCACCGGCTGCAGCGCAACCGGGATCCTTTCAGCTGGGCCGAATGCTATGAGTCCTACGCGATTACCCGCAGAGCCATGATTCTTCGAGGCGAGGCAGCCGAATTCGGCCTCGTTGATGGCTATGTCATATCGGTGACGACCCTAGATCAAGCGCACGCCGCGATTTCGTTCGGCGGGCAATCTTTTAAGTTGGCAAGAGAGGAACGATCGGCACTCGCCTTTGCAACCTCCCTTTTCGTGGGTCATGTGCTTAGTCGACGCACTTCGGGTAGCAGCGCAGCGGCCTTGAGCAGGAAAGTCACAGCTCGCGAGTATGACTGCTTACTATGGTCGGCCGAGGGTAAATCCGAATGGGATATCTCAGTCATTCTTGGCATCTCGAAACCGACCGTGACCAAACACATACTGTCGGCACGCGAGAAGCTCGGGGCTGTGACCAAGGCGCATGCTATCGCGATAGCCATGCGGGAGAGGATCCTGCGCTAACGAGGAGCTCACCTACGATTGGGCGTCATCCGCTGGCCCTTACACGACTGAGCTTCGACGCGCTCGCTCGCCTCGATCTCGCGGATGATCTGTTCTTGCTCGGCCCGTAGACGAGCGAGCGCATCAGTCTGAAGCAGAGGTGGTGACAACGGTTGCGTTGGGTGTTGCGTGAGGAAGCGTGCTGCATCAGCGGTCGCCACCGCTTGCTGTTCCTCAGCGGCTGCCGATGTCCGCGCACCAGCGACGATCGCGCGTTGCGCCCTGAGTTCGCTCTGAGACGCCGGATCGTGACTGGCTGTCGCTTCCCCCCCGGCCGACCGACCTTCACCGAGCGATGCGCCAGGCGCTGGGCCGCAGCTGCCTCGCGATCTTCGCGGTCCCGCAATGCGTTCGCCCGCTTAATCAGCCGATCGGCATTCGGGCCGACGATCGCCTCGACCTCAGCACGCGTCATCTGGCTGACGCCGCGCTCCTGGGCCCGCTGCAGATCGACGCGATTGGCCAGGGTCTCGAGATAGCGCGCCGACGCCTCTCGGAATTGTTTCTTCGTCTCGCCCTCGAGGAGGTCGCTGGTGCGCGACACTGCCTCGTTCATGCGGTGGAGATCCTTCGCCATCTGCTCGGAGGTCACAGGCATTTCGGGGTTCTCCCTAGTGAGTTGATCGACCCGGCGGCCGATCGTCTGCAGAATGGCGCCGACCGTGTGAGCAATCGACAGGCGCTCGACCATCGTCCGGGCCACAACATTGTCCGGCTGCGCGGTCGCAACCGCCTTCCAAGCCTCGAGACCCTCGCCCACAGCCCGTCGGTCTGCAACGGTCATCGGCAACCGGATCGGATTGGCGCGGGCGACATTCATGCGGTGCCGAGCCATCTCGATCAGCTTCCGGTTGGCGGGGTCGGCAGCGTAGGCACGATCCCGCGCTTCCCTCTCCGGCCTGGGATGATCGGCCGCCGCGACGATCGCCTTGTCCTTCGGGCCATAGCTTTGCGAGGAAGCCCGCTCGCAGGCGGAAGTCGCGACGATTTTGAGGCCCTCGGCCTGGGCATGCTCGGCATAGACCCGCCGCCACTCGCTGAAGGTCTCGTGGCCCGGATGCAGCGTCTGCCCGGATTCGCTCTTGGCCGCGACGACGGCATGGACATGGATGTGGCCGGCATCCTCCTTGTCGGTGTGGATGCCGAACATGAACTTGTGGTCCGCGAAGCGATCCTGCAGGAAAGCGCGCGCCGCGCGCCTGAGTGCCTCGACATCGGTGTCGGCTTTTGCCGAAAGCATCAAATGCATCGTGTCGCGGACGGATTGAGAGCGCAGCGACGGTCCCCATTCGCGCGCCATGCCCCGAATGTCGCCTGCCTCGGCGACGCTCTTCCCCTTGTCGTCGATCGCAGCACCGTGGTCGACAAGCTTCTTCAACCGGAACATGACGCCGTCTCGGCCATGATTGGTCATCCCGGGGGAGACGTCGATCGCATGCCGGGCGACGCCGCTCGCCTCCTGGATTCTGTCCATGATCCGTGACTCGGAGAGCGTATCGAAGCGCTTCTGCGTGAAGCCCTGCGTCTCGTCCCCGATCCGGACCTGACGCACGCGAAACCGCTCCTTCGCCGGACCGGCCAAGACGACGACCAGGCGTGCCTCGAGCTCGCCGGACGAACTCGTATCCAGACGATAGGCGTGGCGGTGTCCGGAGAATCCCGCAGTGATCGCCTGCTCATAGAGCTCCCGGCCTTCGACCGTGTCCTTCACGCCATGCAGCGTCAGCCGCACCGCGCCGACATCCTGGCTCTCGGCGCGCTTCGAGAACTGCGCCGACCAGACCTTGATTTCATCCGCGACGGCCTCGCGGTCGATCAGCAGCCGGCCGTCATGGGTTTCGAGCGGAACGTCTTCACGCTGGGCATATTGCCCGGTCTTGGTCGCCCGGACCACGCCATGGGCATAGGACAGCACCTTGATCACCGCCGGCTGGTAGCCGGCCGCGAGCAACCACGCCCGCGCTTCGCCCTTGCCCGAGCCGAGGCTTCCCGAGATACCGGCACCCCTCGGCGCTCGCGGAGAACCCGGCAGCCGGGCGCCCGCTCCCCCGGAGGTTTCCGGCAACCGGCGCGACTTCTCCTCGTCCCGGGCGCCAGGGATCGTCGCACCATGGAGTGCCGTTCGCGATGACAGCATCGCCGGCGTCATCGCCAGGCCGCCGCGCCGGGCGAAAGCCTCATCCTCGACGCCACCGATCGCGCCGGGGCGCCGACGCTGCTGAGACTGCGCCACTCGCTGAACCATCAGCTCGGCCTGCTGGCTCCAGCGCGAGATCTGAGCCTTTCGGTTCATGCCGGGCACTCGTCGGCCGACAGCGTAAGTTTTGCCTGGCGCCGGAGCTTCGAACCATAGGCGACCGTCATCTCGGTGAGCTCTCCGTCGATCGCCGCGATCGCCTCGTGCAAGCCGCGCCAGATCGCCTCGGTATCCTCCATGTCGACGGCCTGGCCGCGATGGATCGCCTTCAAGACCTGTGACAAGTTGCGGCCGACCATCCGGACCTGCTGCGCCAAAGCGACAACCGCTTGCGTATTCTCCGACGAGAGCGCGGGGCCTGCCTGCACCGAGGCCCGGATCAGGCGGCGGACCACCTCCGCCTTCGGCAGGCCGAACAGCGCCACCGCGTCCTGCAGTCGCTGCTCATCGGCCGTTGAGAGCTCGGTCCGCAGCCTCGGCTTGCCTCTCCGCCCGGCAGCAGCTCCCGCCATTCCGCTCCCCTTCCCGGCCGATAGCGCGTCAGCGCCCCCGGCTGCGTCCCGCAGCCGCCCCGTGTTTGTGGCCCACAAACCGGTATCTTGTCAACTAACATCTATTAGAATAGACGGCTCTCCAGCCCCCCCACTCCCACTGACCCCGCCATTGCGCCACCTCATGGCCTCGCGGCCGGTCGCATCGCGCCGAGGGCCGCTGTTCCGGCATGCGGCATTACCGCAATTCGCTTTGTCGATGACTCGGTCATGCATGAGAACGTCATTGCTGCACCACCGCATTTCGCGACCCGTGGAACGCCACATCACAGCTTTATCATAGTGATGTATCGAAGGAATGCAGCACTCTGCGGATGCAGAATAGCCCGAATGCCGCCCTGCCTCATTCCCGTCTTGCGGCGTCACGGCAAGCGCGAATTACGGCATCGCAGACGTCCGGGATTCCCGGAATAGCGTCATTTCGAACTGCTGCGATCACGCCTTACGGGCTTAGCGCAATCGCATAGTTCGGCAATCCCGAGATACCGTCTTGCGGCGAACCGGCATTGTCTAATATCTATTATAATGTACATTGACCAAGAGAGCCCGAAGGCCCGTGGAGCACCGATGCCGAGCATCTTCGCAGTCGCCAACCCAAAGGGCGGAAGCGGCAAGACGACCGTTTCGATCATCCTCGCTGGAGAGTTTGCCCGCCACGGCTATGCGGTGGCGATCATCGACGCGGATCCGCAAGGATCGTCCTATCAATGGCACGCGTCGAGCATCGCACGAGGGATGAAGCCGGAGGGGATCGATCTGATCCGGGCGGCGAACGAAGCGGAGCTTTTCGCGGCGATCGAAAATGGCGAGCGCTATGACGTCGTGGTCATCGACACGCCCGGCTATTATGGCAACGTCCTGATCCAATCGACACTGCGGGCCGATCTTGTGGTCCTGCCGTGCAAGGTCCACACTTTCGATGCGTCGCAGGTCGTGCGCACCATCCGCAATCTCGAACAGCATGCAGCGGCATCGGCTCTACCGATGAGTCAGCATCGCGTGCTGTTCAACGAGTATGACAGTCTCGACCGCAACACGCGACCACTGCGCGAGGTCATCGGCTATCTCGATGCCGAACAGGTGCCGATCTGCTCGAACGCACTTTATCGCCGTGTGACCTATCGCACGATGACCAGCGGCCACGGCACGCTCTATCAGATGAGCGATGGCGACGAGCCCGTTCGGAAGGCGCGTTACAATGCCGACCAGGTCGTGCGTGAGCTGCTCGCTGCCAGTCAGGGTACAGCGCCGGACGAGGCGGCGGCCTGACATGGGCGGTTCCGACACTAGCAGCAAGCCGGACAGGCCGCCCCTCCCCCGCGACGCCTTCAGATCGCAGCGCGTTGCTTCGTCCGGGCCCGTCGCGGCTGACCCGAAACCTGTGGTCGTAACGCCTGCCTATGACGACTCCGCCAACGGTAGTCCTCGCAGCGCGTTTCCGCCTCGGCCGCGGGAAGCCGCAGCACCGGCCCGGCGGCCCGCGCGAGCGAAGCCAGAGCGGAACCCGTTCGAGGCTTATGGCGAGCGGTCGTCGTCCCGGCCCTATGCGCTGCGCTTGCCGGACGCGATCGATCTCGTCCTTCGCCAGATGGCCGCCGAGGAGCGGACGCAGCCGCTGCGCGTGATCGACCGCATCCTGTACGAGCATCTGCAGCAGATTGGGCGACTGCCACCGATATGAAGGCGCCCCACCGGAATCCGCCCTGTCGCTTGGGCCGGGCGACATCGGCCTGAATACGAGCAGGGCGACGCCGCAAGCCGTATTTGGATCAAATTGCAAATGTCTATTATCTTAGATGTTAGACGCTGATATAGGGTCCTGGGAATCGTGATCGCCAACCTGTCCTGGGAACCAGATGCCCGTTCGCAAGCCCCAGCCCCTCGATCATTCGATCCTCAACGAAATGATCGCGATTCGCCTGCAGCAGCTCGAGATCGAGAACGGCGGCATGGAGAAGCTTCTGCCGAAGACGGGGCTCGCGCGTCAAACCTACTACCAAATGCTCCGCGGAGCCGGGAACCCGACGCTGAAGACGATCGAGCGCCTCGCCGCCAGTCTGCACATGTCGGTGTTCGAGCTTCTCGGCTTCGAGGTCGAAGATGCCCGCCGCGCTCTGCAGAGAGGCGGAGTCGACTATGACGATTTGAGTTCGGCCATCGCCAAGAAGAACCGGGCTCAACGCACGATCGCGCGTGAAGCGCGCTCGCGGAAACTGCCTGTGTAGGCAATGAGCGCAGGAAGGCAGCCTGTTTCGACCGGCGCCGCCTCCGCGCCGCGGCCTAACTTGCAGCGGGCGGCCTCGATGTTCGCATAAGTCCAGTCGCCAATCGCGCAAGCGGAACGCCGGTGACGCGCCAGGAGGACGTGGATGCGCCGGTACGAGATTGCAGGCACCATCACAACGGAGGGTGATCCCGCCCTGAAGGACGCGATCGCGGCGGCTTATCGCGATCACATTCGCCCGCTGTGTCTATGCCGCCAGCCGGGCATTCCGATGTATGTCGCCGCGATCGGCGAGCAGCATGTGATCAAGCGCATGCCGCTCTCGGGCGGCCAGCACGATCCAGACTGCGACTCCTATGAGCCGCCTGTCGATCTCTCGGGTCTCGGTCCACTCATGGGCAGTGCGATCCGGCTTGATCCCGAAAGCGGGATGGCGGCGTTGCGACTGGAGTTCAGCCTGACGCGGACCGGCAGCCGGGCGGCGGCGATGCCTGCCGCGTTGGAATCGACTTCGGTGAAGAGCGAGGCGCGCCGGCTGTCGCTCCGGGCGCTGCTACATCTGCTCTGGAACGAAGCCGGCCTGACCAAATGGACCTCCGCCTGGGCCGGCAGGCGCCACTGGTGGAATATTCGCTGGCACCTGCTCGAAGCGGCGAAGACGATGCTGGTGAAGGGCGCGCCACTGAGTGACGTGCTTCTCGTTCCGGAGTCCTTCCGCGCCGAGCAGAAGGACGCGATCGAGCAACGGCGGGCGACCGCGCTGAGTGACATCCAGCCGCAGAAGACCGGCCCGCGAAAGCTCATGGTGTTGGTCGGCGAGGTCAAGGAATTCCAGGCGGCGCGCGGCGGCCACCGGCTCGTCATCAAGCACCTGCCGGGCTTCCCGTTCCTGCTCGACGATCGTGCCTGGGTTCGCGTGCAAGCGCGCTTCGAGGCGGAGCTCGCGCTATGGGCGGCGAACGATACCTCGCATCTGATCGCAATCGCGACCTTCGGGCTGAATGCCGCCGGTCTCGCGATCGTCGAGGAGATCGCGCTGATGGTCGTGGCGGAGAACTGGATCCCTTACGAATCCGCCCAGGAGCTGCGCCTTGTCGAAGCGCTGGCGAAGGCGCGCGAGCAGAGCATCAAGGGCCTGCGTTTTGCCTCTCCCGCGGATCAGCCGATCGTGGCAGCGCTGTTGCTGCAGCACCGGCCACGGCCGCTCGCCCTCTTCGTCGTGCCGGCGAATGCGGACGACGCCTATCAGGAAGCGCTCGATGAGATGATCGCATCGCGCCCGGAGATGGATAGTTGGATCTGGCACACGGGCCGTGGTGAAATGCCAGCGCTCCCCGTCCGATAGCGATGTCGGCCGAACAGCGAGCCGAGGCGACGGACGGGTGGCCGGGCGGGTCCGGCAACGGGGTGCCGGCTCAATGAGCTGGCCCGCGCTCGTGCGGATCGAATTCGTGGATCGGCTCAAGGTCGTCGTTGGCGTCGAGTTCGTCGCTCGGCAGGGCGCCGTACTGATCGCCGGACTTGAAGAGCGTGACCGGGACCATGAGGGTGCGGGCGAGCTGGAAGGCGTGGTCTTGCGCGAGGCTGAGATCGGACATCGTCGTGAGGATCCATCCGGAGCGGGGGAATTCCCGCTCGATGGCTCCTCGAAGGGTCGGCCCCGGTCGCGATCACCGCGCAGGCCTTGGCCAAGCGGCCGCAGCTTGCTAGCGGACCCTTCATGGGTTGATCGTGGAAGATCCGGGGCTGGCCCAGGACGCCATCGCGAGAGAGCGGGATTGCGCCGCTCGGGCCGAAGCCCCGACACATGGCCCTGATCCTCGAACGACACCCGTACCGCCGCTCTCCTGCAGCTGGCACCTGCCGTCGACCGATCCGGTGATACGGCGCTAAGCCCGTTGACGCAGAACTGCAGCGGGCCTTGACGTGGTCACGATGCGAACGCCCGATGCCGCTCGCGCCACGATCGGGCGCATACACACAGATTCGACGACAAACGACATCACCGAGGAACGCCCCCATGGCCACCACCGCTGAAATCGCCGACAAGATCGCCGCCGACCAGAACCTGACCAAGGCTCAGGCCAAGACGATCGTCGATAGCGTGTTCAAGCAGATCGCCGAGGCGGCCAAGAGCGGCGGTGAAACCAATGTCCCGGGGCTTCGGGAAGTTCAAGGTGAAGGCGACCCCGGCGCGTGAGGGTCGCAACCCCTCGACGGGTGCGACAATCAAGATCGCGGCTTCGAAGAAGCTGCGCTTCACACCCGCGAAGGCCGTGAAGGACGCGCTCAACGGTTGAAGCCCTCCGACCGCGAACGGTAACACTGCCGTCGTCGACATGCGAAGAGGAGGCTCACGCCTCCTCGGCCTCGCGCCGCCGATCCGCCTCAGCGAGCAGTTGGTCGAGACGTGCCTGCGTCTCGGCGCGTTCCTTGCGGGTGAGGATGCATTCCGCGAGCTCCGCACGCAGCTCGCCGATCTCTGCGTAGATGTCGAAAGCGTTGTTCATGTGAACCTCCAATGTCTCGATGACGGGAGGCCGCCACCGGTCGTTGGAGGTCCGGGGCAAGGATTGCGTCAGCAACCGGCGGAGCCGGCGGGTGGGGGAGCCGATTTTGTCGATGGGCGCGCATGCGCCCGGCGACAAAATTGGGGGTACCGCCCGTCCTTGCGGCGGGCCGACTGACGGTATGCTTGTCGCCCCAGAGAGAAAGACGGCCTGGCTCCACGGTGCCGCGCCCTCCGGGAGACGCGGGCTCCCGGCTGAGAGAACCTGCCCGACAGGATGACACGCCACGCCGGCGGCAACCGCGAATGCCCCCGGCCTCGCGGGCGCAGGTCCGACCGACATGGAAATGGCCCCGCCGTATGGCGGGGCCGGGGTGGCGGAAGATCAGTCCCGGTTCGGCCGGGACCAGATCAGCTGGAGGCCTTGTTCGCCTTCGACCTCGACCAGGGTGGCGTAGATCGGCGCCGGGAAGCTCGGGTCGTCAAGCTTGACCGAGAGGTAGTCGCGGCCGCTCTGCTCGGAGTGCTTCTGCCAGGCCGCACCGAGTTCGACGGCGCCGGAGTAGATGCGGAAGTGGGGGCCCTTGTCGGAGGGGTTTTCGATGCGCTCGAGGCGGGCCTTGACGTTGAGGGTGAGGGTCTTGATCGAGCCGGTGAAGCCGGTGGTGGTGGAGGTGAAGGTGCCGATGGTAGCCATGGTGCCGTTCCTTTGCTGTTTCGGGCCGCGCCCTTCGCGACCTCGATGGCTGTCGACAGGACCGGGGACGATCGGACCGCACCCCACCGGGGTCCCCGGCGCGCTTGCGCGCTGGGGTGGTCCTTAGGGGCCGCAATGCAATGGAGGACGGCTGGAAGCGGCTTTCTTGCCCCGCGAGGAATGGCGCGCAGCGTCAGGGGAAGAAAGTCGCGCGAGGCCGTTGCGGGAGGACGATCGAGGCGAAGCCGTTCTCCGGTCAGACATGCCCCATCGAGCCCGCAGGAGGGCAGGCCTGGATCAGACCGAAGAGGAGCCACGACATGGCTGCCGCCGCGTCGGCGCACAGATTCGCCAAAGGCTTCCGCCGGAACGGTCTGCCCGGCAGCCCGGCGCGAGTGCGACACCCGCCCGCCCTGAAAACTAAGGCCAGGCGCCAACACACCTTCCACTCCCGCCTGTGAACGGGCCTGCGCGCCGGCATTACCGTCAGCCGAGCGGTGCCGCCCCACTCCACCACAAGCCCTTACGGCGCGGCAGGCTTTCCGCGGTGCATCCTGCTTCGGTCGCGGACGTCGAAGGTTCGGCCGGCCCAGCTTTAGCCTGGTCGCCGCGCAATGCTCAGGGATGTTTTCCGGCAGATGCATTCCGACGCTCGAGGAGGCCCGAACAAGAGGCGACGATCTCTTCGCGAGCGGCCATCACATCCCAGCCAGATCTCGGGTCTGAACGGCGTCTTGGATCTGGACAAGCGATCGTCACCGGAATCGGCGGAGACGGCCGCAGGCTGGCTCCGTGCCGCAGGCATAGAGCGCGGCCGCCCGGAACGGGCGGTGGCCCTATCCTCTCTGAGGCTCAGTCAACTACCCGGAATCGTCCAGCCGATCCCGCTACCCCAGGCAGGTGATGTTCACCACTGGCCGTGAGAAGACAGCCCGCTCATGCGCTCCTGCTTTTGCTGGCCTTGACCGCCAGCAATTCGGCATAGCGGCCATGGATCCCGTCCCGGTCGAGAAACCGCGCGTTCAATTGGAGCAGGCCGCTGATTTCGGCCCGGACCTCCGCCAACAGATCGGCTTCCGTGTCGGAGAGCATTCGTGTCGGCCATCCCTTCACAAAGCGCATCGGCCGGCTGATGCGGCGCTCCGCGGCAATGCGCCGCGCCGCTGTCTTCTTCGCGAGCACCAAAGCATCACGAGCGTCATGATCAAGGAGATGCGGGGCGATGTCGCCGAGCCAGCGCGCGCCCTGGAATGCGAATGAGCTCCGGCATTCGAGGTCGACCATCGTCCGATAGAGCTCGTGGGCCTTGGTCTGGCAGCTTGCGGCCTTGAGGTCGGCGAGGCTCGACATGATGCAGAACCGGCACGAGACGCGCGTCATCCCGAACTGCCGGTAAGCCGGATGAAGCGCAAGCCGCGGGCCGATGTGGCCGACACGGTCAAGGTATTCGAACGTGGCGATCGCCGCCGCCTGGCTGTCCTTGCCGCCGGATACGCCGATGGCGACCGGAGCGTGCTGTCTGAGGAGTTCGGCAATAGCCGGTGTGCTTGCGATCGGCCGAGATTTGTAACGGCTGCGTAGGGGCGCGGGGCGGGCTCGAAGCCCTTCCGCTTTGCGATTGCGGCGGCCCGCATCAGCCTGCCTCCCCAACATGGTCATCCAGCGAGAGCGGGCCGCCGTTACGCGCGATTGCCGGCATGTCGATCGGCGCGCCACGCGCTGTCGCGGCGAAGCCGCGGATCAGCAGACGGGAGGAAGGGGTGGCTGCCATTATGCGGCCTCCCGTTCTTCGGAGACCGTCGGCTGAAGGCCGTGCAGATAGGCGACAGCCCGCTGCGCATGCGCCGCGGCCTGGAAAATGGCACGCTTGTCATCGGCGAGCACGCGCAACCAGGAATCGAGATAGGAGGCGTGATCCGGCCGGGGTTCGAGTTCGGGCGCGATGCCGAGGTCGGCGCAAAGAAAGCAGCTTCCGAGTTCGGCGATTTATCTGAACAGTCAACCTGTCTCAGGCGGATTTTTCGGCGGCATTTGTCTGAAAATCCACACGCTTCCGATCGATCTCGACGCGTGAGACAGATTCGAGGGGTGCTCAGAGGCCCTTGCCACTATTCAACCGGCGCAGCAGGACAGCTTGGCGACGTCCCTGTCGAAGGCTAGCGCCGCGAGCTTCAGGCCCTCGACGGTGGTGAGGTACGGAAAGATCGTGTCCGCCAGATCGTCGACGCTGAGCCCCTGCCGGATTGCCAGTGTTGCGGTCTGGATGCTGTCGGCGCCTTCCGGCGCGAGGATGTGCGCGCCAAGCAGCCGGCCGCTGCCGGCGTCGGCGACGAGCTTGATGAGCCCACGTGTGTCGCGGGCGGCAAGCGCACGGGGCACCTGGTCGAGACCGATCGTCGAGACGCGGACCGCATGCCCGGCGGCGCGCGCTGCGGCCTCGATCAGCCCGACGCTCGCCACCTGCGGATCGGTGAACACGATCGCCGGCATGGCGCTGTTGTCATAGCGCAGGCTGTCGCCGTTAAGGGCGTTCTTGGCCGCGAGCTTGGCACCGTAGGCAGCCATGTAGACGAACTGGTCGCGGCCGGTGACGTCGCCGGCGGCATAGATGCCAGCGCGCGTCGTGCGCATGCGGTCATCGACGACGATGCCGCCCTTCGGCGAGATGGCAATCCCGTGCTCGGCAAACCCGAGGCCTTCGATGTTGGGCGTGCGGCCGGTGGAAATCAGCACCTGATCGGCGCCGACAGCAATATCCTCGCCGTCGCGCGTAACGGTCAGTGAAACGCCGCCCTCAGTCTTGCGGATCGTACGGTAGGCGATGCCGGAGACGACAGTGATCCCTTCGTCCTCGAAATACCCCGTCAGCGCCGCGCCGATCTCCGGCTCGGCCTCAGGCAACAGTCGCGAGCGACAGACGAGCGTCACCTTGACGCCGGCACGGGCGAACATCTGGGCGAGTTCCGCGCCGATATAGCCGCCGCCGATGACGAGCAGTGAGGACGGCAGCTTCTCAAGCTCGAGCGCCGACGTGCTGGTCAGATACGGCACGGTCTCGATCCCAGGGATGGCGGGGATTGCCGGCCGCGCGCCGGTAGCGATGATGATTTTGCCGGCCGGAATGCGTGTACCATTCACCTCGACACCGTCGTCGACGAGGCGCGCCGGCCCATCGCGATACGCGATGCCGTTGTAGGCGGGGAGCAGGTCGACATACTTGGCCCGGCGCAGCTCCGAAACCAGCGCGTCCTTCTGACGAACGGTTCCGCGCCAGTCGGCCAGTTCGGCCTCGGCTGTGATGCCGGCAAAACGGGCTGCCACGCGAGCGTTGTGCAGCGTCTCAGCGGCGCGGATGAGGGTCTTCGATGGTACGCAGCCGACATTGACGCAGGTGCCGCCGATGGTACCACTGCCGATCAGCGCGACTTGGGCGCCCTGATCAGCGGCGGTGATCGCGGCAGAGAAGCCGGCCGAGCCGGCGCCAATCACGACGAGGTCGTAGGTGCCACCATTGCGGCCGTTGGCCGGGAAGGGGCGGCTTGCGACCGCCGTGCTCTTCGACGCCGTATCGAGTCCAGCAAGGCTCGGCCCGAACAGAGCGCGGCCAGCCTGCAGTCCTTCCTCGATCGACAGCCGGAAACCCGGCTTGTCGGCAGAACGTTCGTCGCGCCAGAGGGAGAGATGCTCGTCCGAGCAGAAGAAGGCGGTCGTCGCGCAGAGCGAGCTCGCGGCGCAGCCGCCTTCATAGCGGACACTTTGCCACATGACGGCCGTCGACGGCGCGACGGCGGCCAGCGCCCGTCCTCGCTCACGCGTCGTGATCCGGATCGGCGCGCCGCAATGGCGGCATTGCGAGGCGATCGCGACGTCACGACCGGTCATGGCGCCGATGCCGAGCGCGTCGACCGCGCACATGGCGTTGAGAACATGTCCGTCCAGCGTGACCCGATGGCCGGTGTCGCGGTCGGTGAAGGGATAGGCACCGACGATCTGCTCGCCGTCGAGAACGACGAGGTCGCGCCGGCGAAGTTCTGCGAGCAACGGCCAGATGGCCGTCTCGCTCAAACTTGCACGTTCCGCAAGCGCGCCTATAGCCGGGGCCTGCCCGTCTTCGGCGTAGAGCTGGAGCAACGCAACGCGCACGCGGTCCGTGGTGGGATCGTAGCCGCTCCAGCGATTGAGCACGTGGTCGGAGCCGACCATCGCCTGCAAGGCGTCTCGGACCGCCGGCAATGTGACGGCCGACCAGTCCGGAAACGTAACATCGGGCCGCACGGCGAAGCTCGGCAGTGTCGCGGGCTGAGAAACGGCAGGTTTGTCCCGGGAGGAGGATGCACAGCAATCGTTCATGGCTTCAGGCTTCCTTGTGGTTCTTGCTCTCGCCGCAGGCCGCATTCGCCCGGCGGCGGTAGAGGCCCCACGCTATGAGTCCCAGGCTGACGGCCAGCAGTGAAAACGCCATCAGATCCGCGCTGACGAGCCACGCGCCCAGACCGACGAGCGGCAGCAGGACGGCAAGAATGGGTGTCACGCAGCAGATCGCAGCTATTATGCCGCCCGCCACGCCGGTGCGGACCAGGGCAAGGTCGTTCATGTCAACTGCCCTGCCTCGGGTGGGCCGGATAACCGGCATTCATGCTGGCGGCCGCGATGGCATCGGGGTTCGTCTTCGCATCGTCGAAGGTGACAGTCGCGGTCTTCGCCTCGAAGGAGACGGTCACATTCGCGACGCCGGGGACCGCCGCCATCGTGGTCTTCACAATGTAGGGACACGTGGCGCAGGTCATGTTGTCGACGGCGAAGGTGATGGTGCGCTCGCCGGCCCAGGCGGCAGGGGCCAGCATCAGCGAGCCGATCAGGGTGCAAACGCTCAAACTCTTCATAGGGGAGGCTCTCCTTTCGGTATCAGGCGGAAAGCAGCAGCGGAGCAACGTAGTCGAAGGCGAAGGCAGCAACGACGAGAACCGTTGCCATCCAGAGTCCGATCTGGACGAGGCGGCTGGGGCGGGGCGTGTGCAGGCTTCGCCGTCGGCGCAGGCTCGCCGTGGCTTCCAGTAGACGAGGTAAAAGCCGTAGCCGAGAACGCCTGTCGTCCCAGCGACGAAGAAGGGCTTGTAGGGGCAAGTGCCGTCAGATTGCCAATCCAGGCACCGCTGATACCAAGGCTGAACAGGATGAGTGGAATGATGCAGCAGGACGAGGCGCCGATGGCGCCGAGAATACCGCCGACTGCGACCAGGCGCTGCCGCCGGACCTCATTCTGCTCGGGCGTCGTCAGCTTCGCTGCAGTCGGTGCAATGTCTGCTGGTCCATATCGCGATGCATTCATGTCAGGACTCGCTTTCCTTGCCGAATTCCTATCCAGGCGCTAGTGTGCAGTCTGTAGCAACTACAGAGTCAAGAGGGCTTTTTGCGATGGGCGATCACGCCGGGATGAAGGGCATACAGCGGGCCGAGCTCGCCCGGCGGACGGGCTGCAATCTGGAGACGGTGCGCTATTATGAGAAGGTCGGCCTTCTGCCCGAGCCGCCGCGCACGGCGAGCGGCTATCGCAGCTACAACAGCACTCACGAGCGGCGGCTTCGCTTCGTTTTGCGGGCGCGCGAGCTCGGGTTCTCGCTTGACGAAATCCGTGAGCTCCTGCGTCTCGTTGACGAGCGCGACCGGCCCTGTGCCGAAGCACGCGATGTCGCTGCCGTCCACCTTGCCGACGTCCGGGCGAAGATCGCCGACCTGAGGCGCATGGAGCGGGTGCTCGAGGACGTCGTTGCCCAGTGCGGCGACGGCACGCTCCCGGAGTGTCCGCTGATCGAGACGCTGTTCCAGGAGCGAACCGTCAACTGATCGAGCAGGGGCGCCTATGCGGCGCCCCGGACCTCGTGCTGGCGATCGCCGACCTGCTGCGCGTGCATCCAGTCGGTGATCTCCTGCGCCTTGCTCGCGGCGGTGAAGATGGCGCGCGAGTCGGAACGCAGCACCTTGAGCCAGGAGGCGATGTAACGGGCGTGGTCGGGTCGCGGCTCGACGCTCAGGTTGAGATCGGCGCAGATCATCGCGCTCAAGAGCTCGACCGTGCATTCCTCCATCGCGTAGGCGGCCGAGCCGAAGCGTCCGGAAAGATCGCGGTCGAGGCGATGCCTGGCGCCGGAAGCGTGGCCGCATTCATGCAGCAACACGGCGTAGTAGGCGACCGCGTCGCGGAAGCAGGCGAACTCCGGCATCTGCACCTGGTCGGTAGACGGGCGGTAGTAGGCCTGCGGTCCGCCGTGGCGGATGTCGATGCCGAGGGCCGCGCAGAACCGTTCGGCCCGCTCGATCCGCTCGACCTCGGGCAGCTCCGGCGTCTCGGGCGGTGTGTAGCCGTCGACCTGCGCGCAGTTGAAGACGGTGTAGCCGCGGGCGAACATCCGCCGGGCGGGCTCGTCGCGATCCTCGTCGCCGTGTTGGGCGTCCGCATCGCCGCGATCGGTGGTCTTCCAGAACACGACCAGATGGCCGCGTTCGCCCTTGCGAACCTGGGCGCCGAGCGCCTGCCATTGGCGGTAGGTGCCCCAAATGCCGGCGGGATAGCCGGCCGCGTGCGCCGCGGCCCAGAGCGAGAGGATGTTGACGCCACGATAGGCCTTGCACGAGGCGACGTTGACCGGCGTGGTGATGGCCGATCCGTCGTGATGCCACGGCATCCGGTAGTCGCCGGCGCCGGCTTCGATGGCGGCGATGATCTGGCTGGTGACACGCTCGTAGATATCAGTCCGGGTCGAGTTGCTGCGATCTGTGGTCATGGGTGCCTCCTTCAGCTCGCCCTCTCCGTCGAGGGCGAGGCGGCAGGGGCAGACGCGGGGGGCCGGCCCGTCACACCCTGTTCTCGGTGCTGGTGCGGAACAGGGTTGATGGGCTGGCAGCGTCTGCCACACCCGAGCCCCTGCCTCGACGGGCGAGCTTGAAGAGGCACCCATGACCGACGACCGCAAGACCGGTCGACGATAGGCAGTTGCGCGGCTCTCAGCCGGCGCCGTCTCGCGGCGGGCGTCGCAGCGCGACGACCTTGGCCTCGCGCGATCGGTCAAGCTCGTCCTGCAGACCGGCTATCACCGCATCCCGCTCGGCGATCTGCAGCGTCAGCACCTGGATGTGCTGGGCGAGCGTGCGGGCGAGGCCGCGCAGCTCGGCGATCTCGGCGCCGCGCACGGCGCGCAGCTCGGCCTCGAGCGCGCGGATGCGCTCCTTGAGGGCTCTCGGAGTGGCTCGCCGGTGGCGTGCTTCGGCGGCACGGAACTCGGCGAGAACATCGACCGCACGGTTCGCCGTCGCCCGGCTGACTCCGGCCTCGCGCGCCAGGTTGGCGACGGTCAGCGCGCCGTCGGTGCGCTCGGGGCGGCCGTCGAGCAGCCGTGCCATCGCCGCCCGCAGCGCCGCCTCGCTCTTCGGGCCGAGCGCGCTCATGCGGCGCCCTCTATCAGGGGTGCGATGAGCCGGCGTTTGCGTTCGTTGTCGCGCGCGATGGCTTCGCGTTGCAACGGCGACAGGCGCCGGTCGGCAAGCAGCCCTTCGCCCTCGGCGATCGAGGCCTGCCACGGCTCGCGATGCCGGGCGGTCAGACAGGCGTTCGGGCAGCGATCGGGACTGCATCGGGAAAGCGCCGGCGCCGTTCGCTCGGGATCCGCCACGTCCGTGAGGCAGAGGGCGGTCGCCGCATCGAAGAGGCAGTCATTGAGGAAGCCGACATGCAACGTCCGTCCGAGATGGGCGAGCGTGGTGCGCAACCGCTTGCGGTCCATGATCCGGCCGGGAAGATCACCGATCTCGTCGTGGACGCGGGCGAACTCCCGTCGCAATCGCGCCGCACCCGGTCCGGCCGGACCTTCGTCGCGCAGATAGGCCTCGTAATGGGCGACAATGTCGTCGAGCTGGCCGAGCGCGCGCTCGCGCTCGACGGCGAGGCGGAAGTCGGCCCGCGCCGATCCGGCATAACCTTCGAACATGGCGACCGAGGCGTGCTTGTACTGGATCTTGCCGGCGATGGTGCCGAACGGCCGGTTGGCGATGTACCAGGAAATTGTGCGGCGCAGCTGCCGCGTCGTGAACTTCCACGGCTCGTCGCCGGGGCGCGGGATCGCTGGTCCGCCTTCCGAACGCGCGTCCAGGCCGTCGCGGAACAGATTGAGCGTTGCCGTTGCGCCCATGCCGAGGTGATCGGCGCTCCAGGGCCAATCCTTCAGCGTCACCCACAGGGACGAGAGTCCCTTCTCCTTGCGATTGCGCGCCGAGAGCACCTCCATGACTTCCACGGCGCGGGCGACCGGCTCAATGGTGATCCAGTCGGCCGTCACGCCGCGCGGGCCATGGCGCTTGTAGACGGTGCTGCGCACCCGATAGCGTTCGACCAGGCCGTCGCCGCTACGCACCGGCGACACGCAGCCCGGCTGCATCGCCTGCACCTCGCTGTCGCGCATGCCGGTGAGATAGGCGCAGACGATATAGCAGGCGCCCTGCAGCATCCGCTCCTCGCGGGCGAGACTGAGGCCGTCGAAGCGCTCGCGCCATGACAGGCCGGTGTCCGGATCAATGGAGATCGGCGTATCGAGACCGCCAACCTCGGTTCCGAGCTCGGCAGCCATCTCCTCGATCAGTCGCGCGGTCGCCTCGGACTGGCTGACGCGGCCGCTCTCCGGCGCACCGGCGTGCAGCCGCATCAAGTGCAGATTGTAGGGTGGCAGCTCCTGGCCGGTCAGCGGATCGATCCGGCGGGCGGCGTTGGGCGCGCGCTCCCAGATCGGGATACCCCGGCCGGCAGCCCGGCGCGCGTCGAGCCACTTCGCCACGCGGGCCCGATAGGTCCTGGCGACGGCCCGTCCGGTCTGCTGATCCCGCGCCATCAGCCGGGCGCAGCGGGCCTCGAGAGCATCCAGCTCCGCCCGCGCCGCGAGAATGTCGGGTGCATAGATCTCAACATACTTGAGCGCCCAGCGAAGCATGGCGCCGATGACCGGCTCGGGAATGCGCGGCGTGGCGTTCTCGGCAGGCGCCGGCGGCCGGCCGGCGACACGGTGCGCGGCGTGCCCGCGCCACGGCAGAAAGCCGATACCGCCGCCGGTCAGCCACGGCGCCAGGTGGTGCAGGTCAATCGGCACCTCGACATACTTCACCGTCTCGTGGGGCGTTCTCCGGCCGCCGTCGCGGGCATGCACCAGATAGGCGTCGAGCAAAGCCGGATCCACTCGGCCGAGGTCGACGGCGCCGAGCTGCGTCCGAAGGAACGCGGCAAAGTGCTGGATGTAGCGCAGAAGCCGGATCGCCGAGGTCGCGCCGCAGGGCGCACGATATCCCGGCAAGTGGATGCGCAGACGGGCGATTACATACTCTTTCGCCAGACGGCGCGTGACCGGATCGGCGATGCGGGCGAAGTTGAGCCGGTAATTGCTGTAGCGCGCGTTCACCCGGAAGATGGCGGCGCTCAAATCCCAGTGATCGTCACCGAAACGGTGGAGCTGCGCGCGGTCGGCATCGTCCCTGATTGCGACGCCGGCGAGCACGGGCTCGTCGTCACTGTAAATGACCGAGGGCAAAGAAGGTCTGGCTGGAAGTGTGATCGGTGCTGGCATCATGGCGCTCCCGCTTCAGGCGGAAGGTAGATCAGCCTCGGGTCCGCAGCCGCAGCCTGTCGCGCCTCATCAATCTCGGCTTCGCTGAACCGGGGCAGGATCTGATCGGCGATCCGGCCATGAACGCGGCCGAACTTGGTCGTCCAGTCGGCTTCGGTGAGCGCTTGTCTCTGCGTCCTGATAAAGCTGAGGAACGACAGCAGCGCGGGCAGCTTGCGGGCCGTGATCACCGCGTTGCTGCATTCGAGACAGCCCCAAAAGGGCGACGGACAGGCTTCGCCCTCTGGGCCGAACGGGCTCGCGTAGAACCCGCCGCAACTGGCGAGCCAGACATCCTGTTCGCCGCGGAGCAACGCGGTGACAGCGGCGGCGCCGGAAATGGGAAGACCGGTCGCGTGGTCGGGATCGACCCGGACGGCCGCTTCCTCGTCCGGCGACAGCACGCAGGGACGCAGGGCTGCGTCAAGCGCATCGCTCATGGCGTCGGCGATCGTGGCTTCGTGAATATGGCGAAGCGCGGGAATGTCGGCGTAGTGATTGGCCGCAACCGCGGTGCTGTGCCCAACGGCAAAGCGCTCGAGCTGGCCGCCCGTGCGCCGGTACCATGCCGCCTTGTGAGTCTTGCGCAGGCGAGTCAGGTTGAGACGAAGGGGCTGGTCCTGTTCATCGCGGATGTCATGCCGGCGGGTCCATGAAGCCACAGGCTCCTTCATGCCAAGCACGCGCGGGATCAAGCGGCCCCAGGCGTAGTGGACCCAGAGCGTATCGGCGCCGAGCCGGTCTCGCGCCGGGCCGGTCCACTGCAGCACCTTGCGGATCAGACCGCCCGGAGTCGAGGAACCGCCGTCGCGCACGCGCAGCCGCTTCCACTCAGCGCCGCGCGCCCGCCGCTTACAATACTCAATCTCGACATAGCCACCCGCCGGATTCTTCAGGCAATCTGCCCGCAGGTCCTTGATCGCTTCGATCTCGAGCCCCGTGTCGAGCGAGACAAGGACTATGAGCGACACGAGGTCGGCGGCGAGCAGGTGCCGGCGGCCATGCAGATCGTGGATCAGGCGATCGTTCGGCAAGCCGCTCTCACGGCGGAGTGTGTAGAGCCGCTTGAAGAGAGGATGCCTGTGCCCAATGACGCCTTCCGCATCGATCGCCGCCATGGCCGCTTCGTGTGCCGCCGCGAGCGCGCTGCTTCGAAAGGCGTCCTCGACCGTCGGCATTCGATCTGCGTCAGCGAAGCGACGGATGATGGCGGCCAGATCGGTGCGTGCCGCGGTCCGCAACGCCTTCGCGATATCGTCGCCATAGGCATCACGCGGCCGGGCGCGCACGCCCGGCCGGTCGCTCGTGTACATCAAGCGCCGCGAGGCATCGGGCGGCAGGCGGCCGGGCTCGGCGGCTTCGGCGAGCCGCAGCAAGTTGAGCACCTTGCTCATCCGGTGCAGCCGGTGATTGGGATGCAGGCCGCTCTCCTCCATCCAGGCGTCGAAGCCGTCGATGCAGGCGGCGCTCACGTCGGACAATCTGACGACGTGGGGACTAACGGCGTCGAGATACCGCCAGAACGTCTTAAGCGCATTGGCATAGGCGGAAGCGGTCGAGATCGAGCCGGCCGGACCGCCGACCTGGCAGGCGCGCCAGAGAGCACCGGCAAAACTCCGGGCCAACGCCCTGCGGCCGCTGAGCATCGTCAGGTCGATTGTCTTGCTACGGTCCGCAAGCGTGACGGAGAAGCGCAGCGACGCGATCGCAGCGACGGCTTCACCCTCGGGGTCGGGCAAGGCTTCGGGAAACAGTGCACGGCGGCCCGGCCACCGCTTTAAGGCAGTCATCGCGGCAATCATGCGGCATCTCCAGCCGTATCTTCTGCCCAGCGATCCGCGGCCGCCTCGACCAGCTCCTGCGCCTCGGCAAGGCTGTCGAGATAGATGTAGGTGCTGGTCACGCTGGCGTGCCCCAGCAGGTGCTGCAGCTTCTGCAGCGGATCGCAGAGAATCCGCCGGTAGGCCGCGCCGTGCCGGTCCTGCGGATCGAACACCGAGCCGATCTGCTCGCGGATCAGCATGGAGAGCATGTTGCCGGCGAAGGTATGCCGCAAGGTATGCGGCGTCACGTCGATCTCGATGCCGAAGCGACGACAGCGGACGCAGGCCCGGCGGAAGGCAGCTTCCCAGGTGGCCGGCGGGACAGGCTGGCCGCATTCGGTCAGCCAGAGCACGGCATGCTGCGCCGTAGCGGGTGCACCGATCAGCACGCGCCGGCGCTCGCGTGGCGTCAGGCGGTCGACCCGAACACGCTTGCCTGCGTCATCTCTTACCTTCCTGTCCACCGGCATTAGCCAGAGCGGATCGGACAGCGCCGGTTCGGACCGGGAGGCGGAAATCGTGCGCTCGAAGTCGATGTAGTCGGCGATCATCCTCAGCACCCTGCGGGGAATAGGGATGCGCCGTGGCCGTCCGCCCTTGGCGATCGGACCGGCAAGATCGAACGGCGCTGAGCGCGATCCAGCCTCGGTCAGGCGCGGAAGCTCCGTCAGGAGCAGGCTGCCGGCCTCGGTCAGCCGCAAACCGGTCGTGACGAGAAGCTCGGCGAAGAGGGCGTTCCGCTCCCCATTGCGGCCACGCCACGCAGGATCCTCGGAACCGTCCGGCAGACGTCCTCTCAGCCCGACGTCGCGAAAAAGCAGGTAGCGGCCGAGGTCAATGTATCGGGTATCGTGCCGACGCGCTGCGCGCTCACGTGCCCGGTTCGTCGTGACGGCCACCATGGCGCGCCTACCCGAC
Organism: Bosea sp. AS-1; assembly: GCF_002220095.1. Classification (GTDB taxonomy): domain Bacteria; phylum Pseudomonadota; class Alphaproteobacteria; order Rhizobiales; family Beijerinckiaceae; genus Allobosea. The sequence goes on along the minus strand of NZ_CP022370.1, from coordinate 139,372 downwards.
GCCCGCCGTAGCGCGACGCCGTAGCCGAAGGGCGAGGTCGTGATGATCTCCTCTTCAACGGCCCAGCGATAAAGCTTGTCAAGCGCGGCAACGCAACGGTTCCAGCTCGACGCCGAAATGCGGTATGCGGCGTCCGACAGGCGCCGTGCCCGATGAAACGCCAACACGTCATGGCGGTCGGCCTGCCAGACCGTCTTGCCGCCGCGGCGTTCGTGGAGGAAGCGTGCCCAAACAAGAATATCGCGTGCGTAGGAGCGCCACGTGTTCGGCGATCGCGCCCCCATAGCGGGACAGGCGCGGAAGAACCGGTTGAGATCAAGATCGTAGCTGCCGTCATCCATCAGGATGAAGGGCATGTCATCGATCAGCCCGGCGCGCTCGGCCGTGTCAAGCGCGCCGGGCGCAGTGTTCACTGCGAAACCATCTATGGAAAGCGGGCGCGAAACAGCGCCAAGGTCGGTAAAATATAACTGCACGCACGATACCTGAACGGAGCGCCTTCGGCGCAACTCTTTTGTTTGGAATGCGAGGGGTTCCCCTCGCGCTCTCCCGTTCGCCACGTGGCAGGGGTGCAGGACTTTGCCTGCACCCCATGAACAAGCTTGTGGAGTCGCCGCCGCGTCAAGCGTTGTCCTCGCTTACGCTGCGGGAACGCTTGACTCGGACGTCTGAAGAGCCTCATCGGAACCGCCGATGATGCCTCCCCATGCCTGATTCTGAGACAGGATCACAGTGTCAGGATAACGCGATCAGCTCCTCGCGGGCACGTTCGCTCTTGTCCTTGGCGTAGCGCGTCAGATCGCGGTTCAGGCGCTGGGGCGTCCCTGTCCAGTGCGTCGCTTCGTGGCTGAGTGTCGCGACATAAGACTCCACGTCGCGGAACGTCGCGAATGGCGGCATCTGGATGAAATCGCCAGCAGGCGAGAAGAAGGCCCTGTCGCCGCCGTGCCGGATCACCGCGCCTGTGTTGGCGAAGAAGCCATCAGCATGTTCGATGTGCGCGACCGGATCCAGGACCGGCTCTGACCGGGCATAGTATCGATCGGGCAGACGATCGATCTGTGCGACATTGAAGACTGTGTACGCCTTCAGGAACGGGATCTCGCGATCGAACTCCTCGCCGCCGGAGCCGAGCTCCGTCTTGGTGAAGCGGCTCGCGAAGACGACGGTGGTCCCGGTCTCGTCCTTGCGGACGGCCCCGCCGAGCTCGATCGCCTGCTTGAAGGTCATCCAGGTTGGCGAGGTGAAGCCGCGCGCCATCGCCTCGGACCAGAGCAACAGGACGTTCATGCCAGCGTATGGCAGGCCATTGTGCCGCAATGGGCGCGTCACCCGGCCGATGGCATTTCCAGCCCGCCAGGGCTGCATCCAGGGCCGCACGCCCTTTTCCAGGTCCGTGACGATCTTCTCGGTGATCCGGGTGTAGATGTCCGCCCGTTCGCCTGCATTCTTCCTTTTCATGGTCCTGATCTCCGATTTGGAGGTCGCGCCGCTCGCGACCCCGTCACGGCGGTCCGCAAGGCCGGGGCGTCAGGACGGCGCGCACCCGAGCCGAGCCCATGGCAAAGCCAATGGGGTGGCGAACGGCCGGAACGCATGTGGAGGACGGCGCAGCCGTTGCGCGGCTCCTCGCCCCGGCAGGACCGCAGCCGGGACGGGACGCGGCGAGCGCTTTCCCCCTCGCTTTTCGTTCGTTGCCCTGGTCGGCGCGTAAGCCCCCTAACCGAGCTGCGGCAGAGCCATCGGACCAAAGCGAAGCGCAAGCCCGTCGAGACGATCGAGACGGACGACGCGAGAAAGGGCGGAGCCGGAGCTCCGCCCCGTGCGGCTTATCCGAAAGCAGCCATCTGGAGATCGGCCGCCTTGCGGTCGACGGTGGCGCCGACGTTGTCCATCGGCCGCTCGAAGGGCTTCCAGTTCTCGCCGACGACCTGCTCGTAGGCTCGGACGGCGCCCTCGGCCGCCATGAGCAACGCATGAGCCTGAAGCCCCATGTCGGCTGCGAATTCGCGGCGGCGCTGGGCCTGGCCATCGAAGCCGACCGGGCCATTGAGGTCCTCGTCGCGGGCGTCACAGGCCGATTTGGCCGTAGCATCTCGCGCCTCGGTGACGGCGCGGGAGTAGAACTGGCCAGCGCCATGGGCCGAGCCGACATAGGCCCCAACGATGCGCTGGAGGTGGATCTGCATCGCCCGCTCGCCGAGCCCCTCGTGGAGACTGTCGGCGGTCTCGACGAGCATGCGCTCGTGCAGGTCACGGATACCGTCGCTGTCGAGAACGGTAAGCCCGAAGCTCTCAGAGATGCGCATGGCCTGTGTCGTATCCGGGCAGGCGAGGCGGACCATTTCGAGGGTGGTGCCCTTGCGCAGCTGCACGACGCGGGCGGGTTGACGGTGAGATTGAGCGGTCGTGGCCATGTCGTCATCCTTTCTTCGATTGCTCCCGGGGAGTCTGGCCGGCGCTTGCCGGCATCCCCTCGGGTGCGGTCGACAGGAACCGGCGCAAGCCGGGCGCTTCACAGGTCCGGCCTTTGCCAGGCGAGCGGGCCGGGGACGCGGAGGAGCAGGGCTTTCAGCCCTCGCGAAGGAGGCGCCCCCCGGCTTGCGAGATCGGCGGAGGCCGGCCGCCACGCGGCGCGGCACGCGGCCTTGAAACGCACGGCCGACGGTTCAGACCGCAACAAACCCGAGGCGATGCCAGCGAGCGCGGTTCAGCCGGGAACACTGCCGGAGGAAGGCGCCGTGGCCTCCGCTCCCCTCGAATGAGCCTCCCGCTCCGCAAATGCTGGCGCGGCGTGACTATGGCCGGCGGCCTGGGTTAGTGCCAGGCGCGCAACCGGATTCTCGGGCGTTGCCGATCGACCGAGGCCGTGGCCGAAATGACGGGCGTGCCGGGACTTCGCGCCGGTCGATCAGGACGGAGAGGGAAACGAAGCGATCCACCTGCCTTCGCCGGCGCCGTGCGGTCCAGCATGTAGCTCGCAGCTCCCAGCCATCTCCCCCGCGCGATTCAGAGCTGTCGGCCTGGTTGAGCACTCGGCGCGTCCGCGCCAATCTCGCTCGCCAGGAGCTCAACGATGCCGTCAGGCGGAAGCCCGAAGGATTCAATGTCCTCCCGCACATGCTCGTCGTGGACCCCAAGCAGGCTCCAGACCGAGACGTCGAGACCATGGGCGAGCGTGGTCAAGGTCTTCAAAGTGGGATTGCCTCGGCCGTAGCGAAGCAGGAGCAGCGTGCTGCGCGATAGCCGCGAGGCTCTTATGAGCGCTGCCTGGGTGCCGGGGAGCGCGTGACCTCGCCCCTGTCGTGAACGATCCCCAACACGGAAACTTGCCGGGATATGAAAACGAGCATATCCTTATATCCCAAAAAGGATATGATCCATGCCCCTTTATATCAAGGATCCGGAGGTCGATAAGCTGACCGCGGAACTGGTCGGCCTTACCAGAACCTCCAAGGTGGAGGCGGTGAAAGCCGCCCTCAAGCACGAAATCGCCCATCGAAAAGGCAGTCTGCCTATGCGGGATCGGCTTGCCAAGTCCCTCGCCATGGCGCGGGCGGCAGGTCCGTTCGCGCCCGGCGATCACAAGCGCGAAACCGATGAGATGTGGGGCGAAGACTGATGCTGTTCGTCGACGCGTCGGTGATCGTCGCCATCCTCGCGCAGGAGAGCGACGCCGGTGATCTTATGGACAGGCTCGGGGAGCATGACGGACCGTTCTACGTGTCGGCTGTCGTGCGGATGGAAGCGGCGCTGTCCCTGACGCGGCGCATGGCCGAGGCCAAAGGCCGCGACAAGCCCGCGACGCCTGACATGTTGGCGCAGGCCCGGCAGCTTGTCGATCAGTTCATCGCCGATATCGAGGCAAAGGAGGCCATGATCTCCGGCGACGTCGGCACGAAGGCCCTCGATGCGGCCCAGCGGTTCGGCAAGATCGTCAATCATCCCGCGAGGCTGAACATGGGCGATTGCTTCTCCTACGCCTGTGCAAAGGCCTACCGGATCAAGGTAGCCTATAAGGGCGACGACTTCGCCGAAACCGATCTGGGCTGGTAAGGGCAGCACCGCGCCGGATGCATCATGCACGCTATGACAGCATGATCCGGCTTCGCCGTCGCAAGCGCGCCGATACGTCATGGAGATGGCGAAATTCCGCGGCGGTCTCGCAGCGCGGCGATCGCCCGGTCCTGCCGCACGAGCTTGCGCGAGAGCGCATCGATCTCGGGCTGCCGCTCCGCGGTCAGCGCGGCGAGATTCGAGCGGTAGCGCTCGAGGAAGGCGCGCGGATCAGGCGGCTTGCCGCGCCGGTAGCTGGTTCGGCGCGGCTGGAGTGTCGGGATCAGCGCCGTCATGCGACGCGTGATCTGGCGCTGGATGATGTCGAGTTGGCGCTGCGTCTGTCGGCGAGCCGCTTCCATCCGGCAGAGCTGCACGCGGCGATCCGGGGAAGGGTTCATGAGGCCCTCCCCTGCCAGCCAACGAAGTCCGATGGCCCGCCATAGACCTGGTGGCGGTCCGGATCGATCACGAAGCCGAAGCGGCCGACCTCATATTCGCCGGCGGGGACCAGAAAGCGTCGTTTCTCCGTACCAGGCGCGCGCTTGCGGCCCAGCGTCGCGACGCATTCGATCATACCCTTCTGCCGGCTCGAGGTGATCGCCGATACCACGATCCAGTCCGTGGCATGCTCGCGCTCGAAAGCGCGCCGGTCCTTCTCTACGGACTCGCCCGGTTGCAGAACGGTCGCGAAGATCGCCTCCCAGGCGTCAGGCCAGCTGTCTTGCAGGGTCTTTTCGGCGCAGCGACGCTCGAAGCCTGTGAAGAGTTCTGGAAAGGTGATCGCGACGATCGCCCAGGCTTCATCCTCCTCATAATAGCCGCTGGGCACCCGCAGCATCGGGTGGACCTTGCGGTTGCGTTCGGCCGAGAGATGGAAGCCGCCATGTCCTGCCGTGGAATGACATATGACGCCCACGGCATATTCGGTCGCGCCCTGCGATGTGCCCCAGGGCGTGGGGGCGCGGGAATGAGCCTCGCGGCGCCCGAGCGCCTTGCGCTCGCGCTGGTGCTCGGCGTTCTCCGCGACCCTGGCGCGAAACGCCGCCTCATCGGAGAGCGCCCCGTCATGGCCGAAGAAGTCCGACCGACGCCATTCGACAAGCGGCCGGCTGATCCGCCAGCCCGATGCGAGATAATGCCTTTGGTTGGGCCCTGGCAGCATCGCAAAGGCGTTGTCGCCGACGCGTGCAACCGGGAAGCCCTCGCTGGATCGGCCGAATTCGACCGGAGGGAAAGCCTCAGTGCCGGCTGCCGCGTTCTCCGAGGGAGGCGCGCTCATGCTGCCCTCCCCTCGACGACATCAGTGCCCTCCTCATCGGCCGTAACCTCTTCAAGAACAGCGCGGGAATATCCGTGGCGCGAGAGCCATTCCTCGGCCGCGGCGCGACGCGCGGCGAGGTGCACGAGTTCGGCCCCTGTGCCGGCATGGCTGAACACACGCACTGACCCGATCGCCGGACGCTCGAGGATCGTGAATTGCAGCTGCGATTCCAGCGAGAAGGAGCGATGGACCCGGATGGCGATGACGCCGCCGGCCCCGAGATCCTCCTTGTGCAAGGTGAAGCTCGCCGAGAGCGTGACGTTGCCGACGCTTCGCGTGCCCTGCTTCTGGATCAGGCGTCCCTGGCTGTTGTTGCCCTGCCAGGCGGAGAGCTTCTTGCGATGGTGGTCCGGGGGCCGTGGGGTTCCGTCCGACCAGGCGACGATCGAGCCGAGGGGGCGTTATCGAAGATAGTGTGCGCTGACATGGAAGACCTCGTGAGCGTGGTGTGAAAACGAACCCGCCGCCGGCATGGCCGGCGGCGGGACGTCGTTCGGAAGAGGGTGGCGAGGCGCTGCTACTCGGCGGCGTCGAGGAATTCGCCGGGCTCCTGATCGGCCGGGTCCTCGGCGACCGTTGCAGCGGCGGCGTCGACGTCCTCGTCGTCATTGGCGGCGACGGTGTTGGACGAGAGCCATTTCGCGATCTCGGCAGCATCCGGCGCGAACAACGCGGCCGGATGGACGAAGCGCTCCGTCGCGAAATGCTCGACGAGCGCCGCACGCGTTTCCCTGACGCGCGCACGCGGCAGGACAGGGGTCTCCTTGCAGGAGCGTTCCAGCGCCGCTCGCGACAGGCAGTCGAGGAAGTCCTCCGTGCCCATATTGGGCAGGAAGCCATCCGCGCCGATGGCGACGCCGGCGATGCGCGCGACGATACCGCTGTCGCTACGGTTCACGCGGGCGGACAACGCATCGATCAGGGCGGCGCGCGCCGCCGAGCGAAGCGTGACCATGTCCTGCGCGAGCGTGCCGTCGTCGGCGACGAGCCTGACGGCATGGCGTTCCATGCGGGCGAAGCCGTAGACATCGTCACCGGCGCCCGATGCGACCGTGATGTTGCGCCCAGCCAGCGCCAGCACCAGCAACGCCATCAGCGTGTCGTCCTCGATCGTGCCGCGCTCCAGCGCATCGTGGAGCGCATCCGTCCGAAAATCGCCGATCATCGCGATTCCGCGCCGTGTGACGTCGGGCCGAGGCCTCGCCATGACGACGTCGTCTTCGCCGGCATCGTCGACCTTCCGGCTCGGCTTCTGCGGCTCGGGCATCCGGAAATGCACCGTCTGGACCTTGCCCTCGCGATCGAGATACATGGCGGCCCGATCGGTCTTGCCGGGCTTGCCGTGAACGCGCTCGGCCTTCGGCGGCAGCGTGGCCTCGCCCCAGCTGTTGGTCTCCGCGATGACGCCGCGCCTCGGCAGATGCAGCGTCATCCATTCCTGCTGAGCCCCCAGAAACGCCTCGACATTGTTCGTGTAGCGGCTGTCCTGGTCCGCCGGCGCGAACAGGTCCTCGACCCATTCGATGCCATAGGCCTGAGCGAGATCGTCGCCGAAGCTGGCGTCGCGCGCATACATGCGCTTCTTAGTGAGCCCATTTGCGATCCTGTACCAGGACACCTCCGGATCGCCCTTCTTCGGCTTGTTGGCCTTCCAGATCGCCGACTGCTCATCGAGCGACGCCGCCGCGATGACACGCAACTGTTGCTCGTTCGGCATGTTGCCCTTCGCGATGCAGTCGAGCATGGCAGGCAGGATATTCGCGAGCAGGCGCAACTTGCGGACCTGCCGGACCGGCAGCGCGAGTGCGACGGCGATCGCCTCCTCGGTCCAGCCGAGGGCAACGAGGCGTTCGATCCCGCGCCATTGGTCGACGGCGTTGAGCGGTTCCCTGGCGATGTTGTCCACCAGGGACCGCATCACGCCATTATCGTTCGAGGGCTCGGCCACGAGGACCTCGATCTCCTCGATACCGGCGATGATGGCTTGCTGAACCCGGCGATGGCCGGCATCGATGATATAGCCATTACCGCCACCCGTTTCCGGAAAAATGACCGGCGGCTGGATGATGCCGACCGCCTTGATGGTCGCAAGCAGCAGTGCGTCGGCCTGGGACGTGGCCTTGGTCTGGCGCGTGCGGTCGGGATTGTCTTTCAGCGCGCGCGGATCGACTTTGGTGAGATGCATCACGGTGCTCCGTCAGAGGTTGCGGACGCGGCCCTTCGCCGGTCCTTTTCCGTCTTCTTCCCGAAGACACCCCCCGGCCTGCGGAGCGGCGGGATCGGCACAACTGCGGCGGAGCATCCCTGGCCGGATGACCGAGCGGGGCTCAAAGCCCTGCGAGGATGACGGGCTGGGATCGCGACCGCGGCACTTGAGCGTCAGCGCTGCCGGGCCTGCCGATCCGCGAGGTAACTCTTCTTTCCTCCTCCTCCTCCTCTCGCTTCTTGATTTGCCACCTTAATGGTGGCATACAGAGGCATGGAGAAGCGCCGTCCGACCTATGATCTCGAAGCGATCAAGGCTGCCTTCGGATCGGTCGACCAGCTCGCGATGACATCGTCGGCCTTGCGCGATGCGACGGCGCTGGGCTTCGACCGAGCCGGCGTGGTCGAGACGATCAGCGGGATCGAACGACCGATGTTCTACAAGTCCATGACGACCTTCGCCGATCACCGCATCTGGCAGGACGTCTATCATGTGCGGGCGCGGGGCCTGATGCTCTACGTCAAGTTCCAGGCCGACATCATCACCGAGTTCACGGTAATGTCGTTCAAGGAGAAATGACCATGGCGCTATCGAAGCAGAAGCTGCCCGAGACGATGGTCTCTCCGGAAACCGGGGAGACGCTGCGCCGCGATGTGCGTCCCTTCATCGTCAGCTACAAGGGCAAGAGCATCACCGTCGAGCTGCCGGGCTATTACCCGGAAAACGGCGACGAGGGCGTCCATGTCGGCGATGACATGGCCGTCACCGACATGGCCCTGCGCAATCTCAAGGAAGAGGTCGAAGGCATCCCGTCGCCGACCACTATCAAGCGGGTCCGCGAGAAACTGCGACTGTCGCAGCGCGAGGCCGGGGGCCTGCTGAAGGTCGGGGAGAACGCCTTCGACAAATATGAGCGTGGCCTGGTCGAGCCGAGCGGTCCGACCAGCCAGCTGCTTCGGCTCCTCGACCAGCACCCGGAGCTGGTCGAAGAACTGCGCGGGACGGCCGCCTAGGCGGCGATGGCACTGCCCTCTCCGCCCCTCTCGATGTCGAGGGCAAGCGCCCGCTCGATCTCCGCGAGCTGCCGCCGCTTGTCGGCGAGCTCATCGGCGAAGGCGAACTCGCCCTCGCCGCGCGCCTGATACGAGACAAGCCGCCTGCGTGCGTCGGCAAGGCGCTCGCAATAGCGCTCCCTCTCGGCCTCGAACTCATCGAGCGCATGTTCGAGGCGTGCGATGGCGCCGAGCGGCGTCACCGTCATGGGCAGGTTGATCTCCTGTTCGGAATTCGTCCGCAGCAACATCGTCCTGAAGTGATAGCCGTCGCGACTGAGGCGCTCGCCGGAAAAGGCGAGATCGAAGCCGCCAATCGACGCGATGATCGCCTCGCCCTCGTGCTGAAGCTGCACGAGCGTCAGGATCTCCTTCATCAACGCCCTGCCCGCCTCTTTGCGTTCGGCGAACTGTTTGTCGGTGACGCTCATCGCGAAGGCCTCGGCGGTGGTCGGGACAATGCGCTCGATGTCTTCGCCGATCTCGGCGATGCGACGGACCGAGACGTCGATGTCGCGCTCGGCGTCACGGATTTGCCGGCGCACCGCATGCTGGTCGTCGATATGGGCGGCCCGCAGGCGGTCCAATCGGGCGAGGTCGGCTTCAAGTCCAGCCTTCTGCATCAGCCGCTGGTCACCGGAGGCAATCGCCTTGGCCATGGCGAACTGGTTGGCCTGGCCCTCGCCGAGATCCTCGAGCCGGCGGATCGAGGTGTCGCCCGAGAGCGCGGCGGCGATGAAGCGTGCCTTGCGTTCGTTGTTCTGCCACATCGTCGCGTCGAGCGAGCCCTCGGTCGCATAGGCGTAGATATCGACTTCATCGTGCTGATTGCCCTGGCGGACGATCCGGCCTTCTCGCTGCTCGATTTGCGAGGGGAGCCAGGGCACGTCGAGATGGTGCAGCGCCTTCAGCCTGAGCTGCGCGTTGACGCCGGTGCCCATCGTCTCGGATGAACCGATGACAATGCGAACGCGGCCGGAGCGGATGTCGCCGAAGAGCCGCTGCTTCGTCTCGGATTTCCGGTAGTCCTGCATGAAGGCGATTTCGGCCGTCGGCACGCCGCGGCGAACGAGCTCATCCCGGACCCAGCGATAGGCGGAAAAGCCCCTGGTCTTCTCGACGCTGATCGTGCCGAGATCCGAGAAGATCATCTGCGCGGCGCCCGGTAGCTCATAGGGCTTGCCGTCCGGTTGCACATAGGTCTGCTCTCGCGTCTGCCGCCAGATCCGGAAGACGGTATCGATCATCCGGTTGAGCTTGTTGTCGGGCTCGTTGTCATTGTCGGCATCGACCAGGCGCAGATCGATCGCGGCATGGCGACCATCGGTGATGACCGAGAGCAGAATGTCGTCGCCGGGCTCCGGCGGCCGGTCGCGTTCCTCGATCGCCTTGATGCGGGCGTCGAGCTGGAGCTGATAGCGCTTGAATGCGCCGGTCGGCTTGGCGGTGACAATCTGGCGCCGACCGGTCGATATCGCCGGCACCTTCACGTACTGACGAAGATCCTCTGGCATCACGACGTCGGCGAAGGAGCGGAACATCGCGATCAGCTCGGGCACGTTGACGAAGCTGGCGAAGCGCGAGACCGGCTTGTATTTGCCGGAGGGCTGCAATTCGAGCTCGGTCGTGGTGTCGCCGAAGGTCGAGGCCCAGGCATCGAACTCATGCAGGCCACGCTGCTGCAGCGCCGCATGGTCCATCAGCCGCTGCACCGAGAACATCTCGCCGAGCGTGTTCGTGATCGGAGTGCCCGAGGCGAGCACCAGCGCACGGCCCGGATTCTTCGTCTCGATGAAGCGCGACTTCACATAGAGATCCCAGGCGCGCTGCGAGCCGTTGGGATCGACACCCTTCAGCGTCGACATATTGGTCGCGAAGGAGAGCTTCCTGAACTCCTGGGCTTCGTCGACGATGATCTGATCGACGCCAATCTCCGCAATGGTCAGGAGATCGTCCTTCCGCGTCACCAGCGCTTCCAGCCGCTCCTTCAGCCCTTCTTTGAGGCGCTCAAGCCGCTTGCGCGAGACGCGGTCATCGCTTTCCACCTTGGTGAGCAGTGTCTCGAACAGTTCGAGCTCATCCTGGATCATCTGCTGCTCAAAGGCCCAGGGCACACCGATGAAGCGGAACGCCGAATGCGTGATGATGATCGCGTCCCAGGTCGCGGTCGCGGCGCGCGATAGGAACCGGGCGCGCTTGTCCTTGGTGAAGTTCGTCTCGTCGGCGACGAGAATGCGTGCGGACGGATAGAGCGCCAGGAACTCGCGCGCCGCCTGCGCCAGGCAGTGACCGGGAACGACGAGCATCGCCTTGGCGATCAGGCCGAGGCGGCGTTGCTCCATGACGGCGGCGGCCATCGTCATGGTCTTGCCGGCGCCGACGGCGTGGGCGAGATAGGTCGAGCCCGCCGCGATGATCCGCCAGACACCGCGCTTCTGGTGCCCATAAAGAACGAAGGCGCCAGAGGCGCCAGGTAGTTTCAGATGGGAGCCATCGAATTTTCGCGGCGCGATGTTGTTGAAGCGGTCGTTGTAGACCCGCGCCAGGCGATCGGTGCGATCGGGATCGGACCAGACCCAGGTCTGGAACGCGGTCTTGATCTTGGAGAGCCTCTCCTTCGCCGCTTCCGTGTCGACGACGTTGAGCACGCGGCGCTCGCTGTGGCCGTCCTTCACCGTGTCGAAGATCTGCGGCACGCGGCTGTTCAGCGCATCCGCGAGCAATTCGCCGGCATGGCGCCGATCCGTGCCCCATTCCGAGGTGCCCGTCGCCATCCAGCCAAGCTGACGTGCCTCCACGGTCCACGACGCCAGTTCGGGCATATGGTGGATGCGGATCTCCGCGCCCATCGTCTCCTTGACGAAGGCGACGACGTCGGCCGCCGGAATCCAGGGCGCGCCGAGCCGGGCGGTGATTTCGGAGGGGCCGAGATCGCTCGGCTGGACGTCGAGCAGCGCGCGGACATTGCGCTCGAAGGGCGGATCGAGCGCCGCGGCGGCTTCGGCCGCCTTCAGCTTGTCGCGGACCGGACCAGAGAGATAGGCATCCGCCGTCTGCCAGGCCCCATCGGTGGGGTTCTGGAAGATCGCATCGCCGAGTTCCGCGATCACGCCGGCGACGTCCTGATGCAGCAGCTCGGAGATATGCTCGAGATCGACGCGGCCGCGTTCGTTGAGCACGACAGCGAGCGCGTCGGCCGCCGAGGTGATGACGGGCGCCGCCGGCGGCGCGATCACGCGCTCCGAGAAGATCGGCCCGGGCTTCGCCGTGTCGGTATCGAGATCGTAGGTTTCGATCGAGGCAACGAGCCAGCAGTCGGGATCGTCGAGAAAGGGTTGCAGGTTTGGCCGGCGATGAATCTCGCGGAGCTCGCCGCTAACCTCGTCCTCCGTGACCGACACGGTCGTGTGATTGATCGGACCGAAGTCGCGGACGAAGCTCGACCAGGCGATCCGCAGACGCACCTGTGCGTCCTTCCAGGGCCGATCTTGCTCCTGACATTTGAGCACCTCGCGGACGGCATCCCGGATCGGGATCAGCTTGCGAATGATCCTGACGTGCTTTTCGGGGATACCCTCGGCACTACGGCCCTTGCGGATCTGCACCGCGACGGGCGTGCCATCGATGAGCTGCATGAGGCCGCGGGCGTTGTCGACGAAGAAGCTGCCTTCGCGGATATGTCGTCCGGCGGCCGAGCTGGCATCATCGCGATCGTCGGCATCCGCCAGATCGAAATCGATCTCGCTCGGCTCGCCGTCATAGAGGGCTTCCGGAAGGAACAGGATGGCTGCACCCAGCACTGCGGCGAGATCCTCGCCGGGGCGCGGAAGGCAGGTATAGGTCTCGCCAAAAGGCCCCGAAGTCAGCGCATGCGTGCCGAGCACGAATTCCGGATGCTGGGCGAACCAGCGATTGACGCGAATGGCGCCCCCGTCCTCGCTCGCCGGCTGCACCTCGTCGAGATCGAGCCAGGCGAGATCGCCATCCGCTTCCGCGGGCTTGCGCTTGCGGAAGAAGAGGATGTCGACGACGACGTCCGTGCCGGCGTCAGCTCGAAAGCTGCCTTCCGGCAGGCGGATCGCGGCGATCAGGTCCGCGGATTTCGCGATATGCTTCCGCGCCGTCGCGTCGGCTTTGTCCATCGTGCCAGAGCTCGTGACGAAGACGGCGAGGGCGCCTGGCTTCAGCAGGTCGACCGAGCGCGCCAGAAAATAGTCGTGCAGCCGCAAACCCAGCGAACGATAAGCGCGGTCCGAGCGCACCGTGCGATCGGAGAAGGGCGGATTGCCGATCGCGAGATCGAAGGCGGCCGGCAGTTCAGTGCGGGCGAAGTCGCCATCAATGATCCGGGCCCGCGGCTGGAGCAGGCGCGCGATCCTCACGGTCACCGGATCGAGCTCGACGCCGGTGATATGGGACAGGTCGCGCAAGGCTTCCGGCATCAGCGCCGGGAAAAGTCCCGTGCCGATGCCGGGCTCGAGCACGCGACCGCCGCGCCAGCCGAGACGCTGCAGCCCCGCCCAGATCGCCCGGATGATGAATTCGGGGTGAAATGGGCGTATTGCGTACAGCGGGCGAGCGAGGCGTAGTCGATCTCACTAACCGCATCTTGCAGCTCGGCGCCGAGTTCCTCCCAACTCTTGCGGAAGGTGGTCTCGCCGGGCCGGCGAAAGACGCCGTTGGCGAGATCGGACGCGGCGAAGCCGGTGAAGCGGATCAGGCTCGCCTGTTCCTCTGCCGTCGCATGCCGATCCTCCGCCGCGATCTCGACAGCCAATCGGATCGCCGCGATGTTGTCGCGGGCACGCGCCTTCCAGCCCTCAGCCAGGGCGCGGTCGCCGGCGAGATAGAAATTGCTGCCGCGCAAGCGCTCCTCGGTCGAAACCGAAGGAGCAAGCGCCTGCCTCGCCCCAGCCGGCGCGGGTTTCGGCGGCTCGGGATCGTCGTCGTCATTGGACTCCACCGTGAAGTCGCCGGCGAACGCCGTAACGCCGAGACCAAGCCCCGACGACAGAGCCGTGTTGCCGAAGAGGTCGATGGTGAAAGGATCGTCCTGCGCCATGAGAGATTCTCCTGGGTTGAAGGCGCGCGTCATCGGCCAGCCGGGCGCTGCCCGGCCGGAGCGATGATCGCGAGTGAGTTCGAGGAGTGGGCCTGAGCGGCCGGCGGTCAGCGGCGGATCAGGGAGACCGAGAGGCTGGCGTCGGTCATCGTGATCGTTAGATGGGTCGCCGTGGGCGAGCCCGTGATCATTTTCATGAGCATCTCGGCATCGAGGAACTCGATGCCGTCATCCCCGCCGAAATGCTGGCGCTTGTAGTGCCAGCAGTCGGGATTGGTCTTGGGATCGCACTCTTGCGCGTAGACGACGAGCGCACGCTGGCCTTCAGCGAGCTTGCCGTTGGAGAGCGCGTACACGCCCTCGTCACCGACGAGCCAGAGACCGGGCTTCTCGCCCTCGCCTGGGCGGAGGCCGTAATAGGGATTGCGGAAGCCGCCATTATTGAAGGCGTCGATCCGTCCGCGCATGATGATGGCGCGGATCTCCGTGACGGTGAAGGTGAACATCGCCGCCACCCGTCATGCTGCTTGTCGCTCGGGAAGGTAGCGCAGATCGACCGGCAGCTTGGCCGATATTTCCGCATCGGAGAGCTCGTCGAGCAGCTTGAAGTCTCGGGCCTGCCAGGAGGCGCACATCATGACGATGCGCTGTCCGTGCTGGGCGCTCGGAAAGCGCCCATCGGCGTAGCCGCGATAGGCGTCATGGGTGCTCGACCAGATATGCTCCAGCCGCTCTTCCCGCGTCATGGCCCGGACCGGGCGGGATTCACGCTCGATGATCGCGTCGCGCATCAACGCCGGCGAGGCCTTCGCGGCGAGATCGCAGTAGCCGTGGAAGTAGCGGACCCGGCCGTCGATCGAGAGCGTGAAGAAGATGCTGGTGATCGACCCGGTCAGGAATTCGCGCATCGAGAACATGCCCCCGCGCATCCAGAGCGGGGGCAGTACCGCGAGCATGTAGTCGTGCTCGGCCTGGCCGATCTCGAACCACTCACCGCGATAGAGCGCGCTGTCATTGCCCTCGAAACGGTTCGGGCGCTGCGTGTGGCGGTCGAACATCCGGAACATCTGGCGCCGATCGGCGACGCCCTGGAATACCTTGCGGGCGGGAGAGAGGTTCATGGCGGGCTCCTTCAGCCTCGTCGGGCCGGAGCGCGGCTCCCCGTCACGGGATCACCATCCTCTCTTCAGCCCTTCATGACCCTCCCCTGCAGCCGCCTCTCCGTCCGGGCGGGTCAAGGGCCGGCGCAGCCGGGCGAAGCGTCACCCTTGAGGCGGTCGGCGGGAATGCGGCAGCCCGGTCCCCTTCTCTCCTTCCTTTCTCCTCCTGGTCGCTCGCCGTCGCCGCTTGCAAGCCGGCGTTCCAGTCGACCTGCACCGGTCGCAGGCGCTCAAATCCGCAGCCGATCTCGCGGGCTATCACCATCAGCCGCTGGGCGTAGGTCTCGCCCTGGTGGTTGTTGTCGGTCGCGGCAATCAACAAGGCCCCGGTGCGCCCCGCCAGCATACGGATCGCGGCGGCGGTCGCCGGCGACCATCCTCCGCCGGTGCTGAGATAGAGACTGTCGGGTCTTGTGCCCTCACGTGCGGCGAGGCTCATGGCGTCGATCGCGGCCTCGGTCACACAGAGGCGCGCCGCCTCAGGCGAGCCAAACCGGAACAGCAACTTCGCGCCACCGGTCGAGAAACCGCGCCACTCCCGACCGCGCTCCTCCCAACCGATGACCGCGCCGGCCTCGTCGCCGTGCGCTGCCCACATGCTGCCATACGGGCCTTCACGCAGGACATCCTGGCGGATCGCAGCCCGGATGACGGCCTCCGGCAGGAAGCGATCGTCGCGCAGATAGCACCACATCATCGAGCCGGGCCACGGTCTGCGACGGCTCGACCATCGCTCGAAGATAGACCGTACCGGTCTGGAGTCGCGCGGCGGCCGGAGCCAAGCTGGATCTCTCGGAACGAAGCCAACCAGTGCAGCGACACGGTCGAGGCCTTCGACGAAGGATACGCCGTTGAGATGTTCGACCAGGCCGAACACATCGCCTTTCGCATCGGACCGAGGATCGAACCAGCCCCGCCCAGCATGGATCACGATGACGATCGCCTCTCCGCGGCGATACTTGATCGCCTTGCGGCTGCTTTCCGGCAGGTCGATCGTGAAGCCCGCCTGCTCGAGCACCGCGGCACACGGCACGCGGACCCGCAACTCCTCCAGCTCATTCCGTTCCATGATCCTGCCGGCACGCGCTCGCGTCCGCCTTTCCTTGCCTGTTTCCTATCTCCACACCTCGCGGAGCGGCTTCCGGACGCCGCGAAGAGCAAAGGCGGCAAGGGCGCGCTAGCGGCGTGAGCTTCCCTTGCCGCCGCAGCTCGCAAGCGGCACTCCCGGAAGGAGAAAGGCCGGCTCAACGAGCCGGCCGGATTTCAAGGGGGTCGAATTCAGCGGAAGGCGGGACGGAGAATGGCCCGTCCGTCCGGAAGAGCGTGACCGGAACGCCGAGAACCCAGGCGAGCTGGAACGCATGGTTCTAGGCAAGAGCCCGATTGCGCGACCTCATGAAGGTTCCATCCGGGAGCGCGCCTATTCCCGCTCGATGGCTCGGTCGTGTCTAGCACGCCTCCGTTCCAGCCAGCGACCACGCGGCATACACTGCGGCGCCACTTCTATGATGCGCATCCACGCTCAACGTCGCGTCAGGGATGGAAGCCGGCGCGGGCGGTGACCCGCAGGGGCTTCGGCTTTGCCTACAGCCCGGCCCGACGGGAGACGCCGGACTCATCTACGTCTTTTGCGGCGCCTGCGCACTCGCTCGCGTGGTGTCTTTGGCTCGCCCGCGACAGTCCGCGCTGAACGACGCTCGCGCAATTGCGTCGCCACGACTTCAATCTCCGCGCCAGCAGCTGTTACGGCGTCATCGGAGAGGCAGTGCCCAGCAATCCAGCCATCGAGAAATTGCCTTATGGAGGGGGCGCAGCCGCGCTTGATGAAGGCAAGCACCAACGCCCAGTCTTTGGACCGGAACCGAACCATTCGCTCGATCAGGATGCTCGTCGCGCGCTTGCAGGCTAGGTCGAACTCACCATGTTCAAGCCAGAGCTGGTTGAGGAACTCGACGCAGACATTGATATGCGATCTCAACTCGGCGTTGCGCGTGCCCATGAAATTGGCAAGCGCTGCAAAATTTCCGAGATCTCGCGCTTGATCCTCGCGGATCGCCGTAAGCATCACGTCCGCATTTAAAGCAAGATGGCCGTGACGACGCCAAGCTAGACCGACAACCAAGTCGACATAACGGCGATGATTCACGATTCCCAGGTCAAGGGCAAATGAGAACACCACTTGCAGCCAGGCCCCTTTGGTCGAGCAAGCGGCCTCGCCATACTGTCGGAAATACATGTCTTCCGAAACAAGCACATGCTTCGCGTCCGCGAGATTGGCGGCGTCGAGAGCATGGGGTCCGAAGGATTGGTAGATCACCGCGGCAAGCTCGGAAGGTTCGTCAGGGATGCTGACCGGACGAATTTCGCAAGCCGCCTCGATGCGGGACATCTGCTCTTCGATGTAGCTTCGCCGCGCCACAGTCTCTTCGGCAGTATGCTCCTGCCGGATGAACTCGCCATTGTGCCAGGCGACGGTCATAGACGGCTCGGCACGCACCTCCTGCTCGTCTCGCACCGTTCGCAATTCGTCGATGACGGATTGCGGCACGATGATCGTTCCGAAGACGGATCTGAGGACGTCGAAGGCGTCCATCGTAGCGGCCGTCCAGGCGGTGTAGGTATCGAGGACGGCGCCGGTATCTCGATACTGCTCGATAAGCTGACGTGCGGCGACGCGCTCGACCTCTGTCCCATCGCAAGTCCGAATATCGAAATCGAGCGAGCGTATGTATTCGACGAACCCGACCGTACCACGGCTCCGCTTTGAAACGACGAAGTTGATCGGGCAGTTGTGGACGAGATACAGATCGGCAACCTTGCGGTTGCTTTCAGAAACACGCCGCACCTGCTCCAAGGCGGGCTGAATGTCGCCATCTTCCATCGTGACTGTGTAGAAGCCTGCGGCGTTGGGGAACCGCTTCTCAAAGTTCTCCATCACATCGTGAAGGGCGTGCAGGTACTTGTGTTTGATCGCTGTGACGCGCCAGCGGCGGATTTCGCCAAAACCCGTCGGCATCTCGAATTCGTCGCCGACCTTTCGGTCCAAAGCTGCGGCCGCGGTCGGGTGTGAAGGTCCGAGGACATCTTCGGCCGGCCGGTCCTTGCCCGCCTCGATAAGGAAGGCATGAACCTCGTGGCGATCGTTCTCCAGCCGAACCCAGGTATCGATGCCTACGATCTCGGCGCCAGGAATGTATCCATCTTCCGGATCCATCATGATCAGGCCGAAATAGCGCAAGCAGGCATCAGGATCGTTTTTTGCGGATTGAAGCACGCTATAGGCGTAGCGAAGCGCCTCATCCCCGTTCCCGGCCTTACGCATCACCTGCGCCAGAAACATCTTCTGCCCCGGCGAGCCGGCGACATTGTCGAGGTCGATCCCGTCGATGATCGGCTTGATTTCGTCTCCCCGGTCGAGACGATACAAGACCGAAAACAAGGCGATGTAATCGTCGAGATCGGGCCGCTTCGCGACAGCCTTCCTCAGAACGGCTTCTGCTTCAGGCAAAGCCCCGCGATTGAAGTGCAGCAATCCTTCCGCATGGAGATAGAACGGGAGTGCCCGCACAGCATCAGAAAGCCGCTCGAAGAATGACAGAGCCCGCTTCCGGATCGGGCTGTCGTTGACGAGAGCCTGCGCAAGCATTCGCAGTTCGTCATTATCGTGATGCTCTTCGACATGCCCATCCAGGAGATCGGCAACGATCGACCAGTCGCCACGCCGAGCGGCGTGATGCGCAACCATCTGCCGATCCGCGGCATGACTATCGGCATCGATATGTGCCAAAGCGGCGTTGAAGGCCGCGCCAGCAACCGACTCCAAACCCTCCCGGCGGGCGAAATCCGCGACGATGATGCTCGCGCGCGCGTCGCCGGCAACATCGCGGGCGACAGCGGCAATCTGCTCGGCACGTTCGTTGCGGTCAGCCACGCCGACCTTGATCGCGGCAAGCCTGCCGGTCGCCGCCATGATCGCCGCCTCGGTCGGCGGAAATAGCTCGGCATCTTCCGCGCAGAGACGCACGATATCATTCCATTCCGCCCGTGCTGCGTGGAACTGGAAGCGCAGCAAAACGGAGTCGTGATTCCGCGGCATTCTTGCGATGAGCTCGGCCGTCATCGCTTGATCGCCGGCGTCGAATGCGAGGACGACCGCGCGGGTGATGAGCTCGACATCGTCAGAGGCGAGGGAAACGCCCTGACGGGCGATTTCGAGACCGGTGCGCAGATCGCCGAGCGCCCGCAACGCGACGAGCAAGTTGCCGCAAAGGGCTGCATCATCTGGTTGGATGCCGGCGTCCTTGAGCCGCGCGCGCTCCCACTGGGCCGTCAGCGCCGCCGCCGCCGCTTCGAGACGTGTCCGGTCCGCTGGGGACAGAAGCTGGGTCCTCCGAAAGCGTTCGCTCGAGGAGATCTCGTCGATATCGGCCTCCGCGGCGAAACGGATGGCATGCGGGTCGAGGGGGTGTGCGTGCACGGTCTTCCGCGCAATCGACCACCATTCGCCGGCTGGCCTGCGCCGCCGGACGAAGTCGACGTAGCCGATCTGGACGGCAACGAAGTTATGAAGCGGTTGGGGGATGATGCTGAGCGGATCGCTGATGGTGGGGTCGAAACGCGCCGCCTGCACCAGATAGCCGGCAAGCCACTCGTTACGAGGATCTGCCCCGAGCAGCGGCGTTCCGAATGCGAGGAGCTCACGCCATTTCCCCTGTAACAGGAGCCCGAAAGCCTTGTTCGCAATCGCCTTCGGTTCGTCAGGCGCATGCTCATAGGAAGCCAGCAGCATGGCCGCAGCCTCTTCCTCCTTGCCCAGAGAAAGCAGGCAA
Organism: Bosea sp. AS-1; assembly: GCF_002220095.1. Classification (GTDB taxonomy): domain Bacteria; phylum Pseudomonadota; class Alphaproteobacteria; order Rhizobiales; family Beijerinckiaceae; genus Allobosea. The sequence continues at coordinate 119,683 of NZ_CP022370.1, read as the reverse complement.
TGGCCGATATTTGCTTTGATGCGAAACAGGATCCGTCCAGAGGCCGAAGCCTTCACGCGCTCGAGCAGCTTTTCGAGCAAGGGCAACGCAGTCAGCGTCTTCCCGTCGTTGTTGAGGTCACGGTAGCCGTCGATTTCGGCATCGACCTGAGCCTCCATCGCACTCAAGGCGACAGTCGCATCACCTGGTGGAACAGCAAGCCCCCGCTCGACGATCAACGCCTCAATTCGCGAAAATCCCGCGTGCAGCTCAGAGCGGGTGTCGACCTGCACGCTGGAAATTTTCCGAGTTTCGTCGAGAAGCTCCTCGCTGAACAACCCGTAGGTGGGATCGAAGGCCTTGCGGGCTGCGGCATCCTCGCTGATTTTTTCTTCCAGCGTGTTCCAGCCCCAGACGAACACGCGGAGCTTTTTGCCCTCCTTCGCCAGCGCCTGCGTGATCTCGCGCGCAAGCTCCTGCATCGCGACATCATCGGGCGCTGTGGTGGTCATGTAATATTCCCTGAGCGGCGGCTTGAAGGTCAGGGCCTTCCGAACCTCGTCGCGCACCTCTTGCTCGGTTAGGAAATGCCCCTCGCTCTTCAGCTTGCACTGAATACCGACATGCCACTCGGCATCGTCGTTGCGGATCCCGAAGAGATCGACGCCGTTCTGACGCTGGCCCCTGCGGCCATTGCGTTGCACCGACGGATCATCGAGTAGACCGCGCCACAGCGCGACAGATGCGCGCTCGAAGGCCTGTTCGTCGGCGGGTTTGGAGATTTGAGTTGCGGCGAGGAGCGACATTCGTAGGCGTCAGAACAGGAGTCCGGGGTCGTCGAGCGGTTGTGCCAACACCCTCGGCACGCGGCTGTGGTGCACGATCCAATCTTGCGTCTCTACGCTGATCCAGCCGGCGACCTGCAAGAGGGAGGCATAGTCCGCGGCGAGGTGGCGATCGAAGATCGGCTCATGATGCGCAATCCGGTTGCGGAAGGTGCGCAGGTAGTCGAGCGGCGCATGCGCGGCCTTGCGGCTCAGCCGCGCGCGCGGGAACGCTCGAAAGACCCCGGCGCGCCAAATGGTCATGTCGTAGTTGGCCTTGCCGTAGCCTTGAAGACGACCGCCCGGCCCGAGCAGCGCGACCCAGAAGCCGAACGACAACGCCGCGACTATGTGAGGTGGATCATCGGGATAGCCGTCACGGCGGAGATCGGCGCGCGCTGCCGAAACCCTCGTGGTCGTCCCCAGATCAAGGCCGGCAGCCGGATTGTCATACCAGTCCGTGCCGTAGCGCGCCGAAAGCTCGCGATGCATGGCATTGCGGAGCGCGACCTCCAGCCCCTGCAGCGGGCCATAGAAGGCTGCGCTGACGGCCGTGTTCCAGGTATAGACGCGGACCGCCTTCTGGCGATCACCAGCAGCATGAGTGACATAGGTCGCCATGCGCTCCGGAGATAGCGATGTCTCCAGGGCATCGATGACGGCATCGCTGTACGAGAAGGCGTTCTTGACCACTGCCCCCCGGTCAACCATATTGTTCTCCGTAAGCCCTGGATCCGCCTCTGCCATTGGCATGCGCCCGGGGCTCAGCTGTTTCTACGGCGCTTTTCTCCCGTAAACTCTGTGTCACGCCGCAGCCTCCTTCGAGGCAACGGGGGATTTCGGCGACCTGTAGCCGCGCTTGGCAACGGCCTTGCGCGCCGCACGGGCGGTCTCCTCCGCCTCGCGAAAATCCGGCTCGAGCGCCTGCAGCTTCTTCACGAGACCGGTCAGATCGTAGGTGTTGCTGAGCTTGCCACCGTTGCTGGCGCGCCGCTCGATCCGCTGAACGAGCCCCTCACGCTCCAGCTCGGCGATGTAGCGCTGGATCTGGCGCTCGCTCAGGCTCAGGCGCTGTGACAGGGTCTCCTTGCTGGGAAACGGCTTGCGCTCCTTGTCCCACCAGAAGTCGCAGAGCTGCAGCAGCACCGCGAGTTGGGTCGGATTCAGGTTCAGCCGACGCTGGGCGCGCAACAGCAGAGACGGCACAACGCAGAAGCCTAGGTCCATCACCGCCTGGCCCCATTTTTCAGCCGAAGCTTTCTTTGATGCTTTCGCAGCCGGCGCGGAGCTCTCTTCGGCCGGCGGTTGTTCGGTTTCGGTAGTCATGCTAAATCTCCGGTTGGCTGTTGAACCAACAGATGCAGGCAGTTACGGCAATCCGCAACATCCAGCAAACGGACATACTTGACGCCTCCAAGTGGACATAGGTGACCGTAGGGGTTACGACAAGAGCGTCTCCTAAAGAAAAAAGAAAGATGCATCGTTCAATCCGGACTAAGGACGATGCGGATAAACGAGTAACGCCTTACACCCGGTCAGCGATGTCTAGTGGGAAGGGGTGTTTCGAAATGGCCCCGTTACCGGAAATCCCGTGTTCTCACCCTGATCTCATGGATATGACCATAGGGATCGACCACATTCCGCGCCTTCGGCATGCCGCGCGGATCAGCCGTCGGCGAGCCATGATGGGACTCGTCGCCGCGGCCGTGCGGCTGCGGGAAAGCCGAGCCCCGCGATCCAACGCTCGCGAACTTCGCCGAAAGGTCGAAGAGATGGCGCGCGATCACATGCACGACCTCCCCCTCGGCCTGGACGTAGCCGCGGATTTTGGCGACGCTGGTCTCGTCCTCGATGGTCATGAACATCACGCCCTTCGCCGACCCGGCCGTTGCTGCACCAGCACGAGGCCGGCGCGTCGACCTGACGCCGGTCCCGGTAAGCGACCGCCTCCATGCAGGTCAGGATGCGCCTGCGCGCGAACTCGTCGCGCAGGAAAGCGCGCCCGCAAGGGCTGCAAAGTCGCTCAACCGGATTTCGCTTTGGATCGACTTCGAGGTTTAAAAGGCGCTGGCTTGATTTCAGCCGTGGGCTTGCGCGGGCGATTTCGCCGCAGCAGGCCCCTGGCTCCTGGCGAGCTGGGAACGGGCCTTGGCATAGCTCGGGGCGACCATCGGATAATGAGCCGGCAAGTTCCATTTGTAGCGGTACTGGGCGGATGTTAATCCGTACCGCGTGCTAAGATACCTCTTCATCGACTAAAAGCGTTTGGCGGAAGGTCCGCAGGTTGTCATGCGTCGCACTCATGGCCAGGCGGCTGAAGTTCGAGACGGGCGGCTCGGCTGGTTCCTTTGACCTGGCTGCCGATCCCGACGAAATCGAACAGTTCCACCTTTGCCGCCTTGACGCCTAAGGGACAGCCATGCGACTAGCACAATGGCAGCTGCGAGCGCCCAGGGATCGAGCCTCCATCTCAATGGGGATCTTCTTCCTGGTAAGCGTCACGACGGCCTGCGCCGAACCGGCGACCGAGCCTTGCGCCGCGGCACACCTGCCGCCGGCACAGGCGCTACATTGTGGTCTCCTGGCCGAACGTGAGGATGGCGCCGCTCGCCGGGACACGAGAAGGGCCGCGTTCTGGTACGAGCAGGCCGCTGCTGCGGGCAGCGCCGAGGCAATGAATAACCTCGGGCGCCTCCTTGCCTCAGGCACTGATGACTTCCCAAAGGACACGGCCAGGGCTCTTTCGTTACTTCGCCAGGCGGCGGAGCTTGGTGAGCCCAAGGCAATGTACAATCTCGCGCTGCTGCATGAGAGCGGCGACGGAGTGGCGCGCGACCAAGGTATGGCGCTGGACTGGTACGAGCGAGCCGCTGTGCTCGGGCATGCACAGGCCCAGAATGTTGTCGCTACAGCCTATTTGTATGGCGCAGGACGACCGAAGGACCGGGACCGCGCCATACGCTTTCTGTTCTCCGCAGCGGGACAGGGCAATGCGTCCGCCGCGTTCCATCTCGGTGGGCTTTTCGCCGCCGGCGATGGCGTGCTTCAGGACGATGCGGAAGCCTACAAATGGCTGACGATTGCCCGTGCGCTTGGCGACGACTCGATCATGCTGATGGCTGATGAGGCCATTGGCCCGCTCGAACAACGCATGTCGCCGGGGGATGTCGAAGACGCGGTCGCGCGCGTGAAGGCGTGGCGCCCCGTTCGGCCGCGCCGCTAGGACGTAGGTGCTGGACGACCTCTCAGCCGTATGACAGACACGAAGCCGGTCCGCGGATCCCGGCGGGCGCCGAGCTCCAATTCCCCGACAGCACGGCCCGGTTCCTCGGTTACGATCGGTCTGTCATCCTCCGAGGGATACCACACGACCATGTCCCAAGGGATTGTGAACATGTTCTCGCGGCAGTGTGGGCACGTGATGGCGGGTGTCCCCGCGATGCACGTAAACCCAGCGCCGGGGCGCAGGTGGGGAAGAAAATAGCCATCGACCGCGACGACCTGCCCGGCAAGTGCCTCGACCTCGGGTGCAAACCGGGTGCGGCCGATCGCGCCGGCATAGAGATTCTCCAGGTCGAGTACCGGCGGTGCACCAGGCGAGACCGACCTCCCAGCTACTGTGCGAGGCACGAGTGCGCAAGCGAAGACACCAAGGGCGAGTTGGCGTCGCGAAAGACCGCTACACGCCTCTCGGCGCGGGTCACCAGATCCAACGAAACGCTGAGACCATCTCATGACATCATACTCCCGGGTCTGGGTTACCATTTCGCAAATGGGCTGCGGAGCGTCCAGGCGGTGGTGCCGACAGGAGATCGAGTAGCCATGGTTTCCCCCCGATATGCGCGACAATCCGGTCAGGGGGTACAGATTCTACGCCGGCCGGCACCTCGCGTTCGAACTCCTCGAGCCACACTCGAGCAGACGGAATCAGATGGTGCGCGGCAGTCACCTCGGGGTGACAGCGAACCGCCTGAAGAATCCTGGGGGCCATTCGGCATGGCCGGCCGCGTGAACTGGCTCGTGGCGAAAAACCGGACCACGAACACCTGAAGCCAGCGGTTGATGGTGGCGAAATCGTAAGCCCTCCGCGCGCTCTCAGGGTGTTCAGCGGCTCGGTCCCCTCTTCCACATCCTTCCAAGCGTTCAAAGCCAGGTAGGCGACCTTCGACGGCCGGAAGCCGTAGCGGGCGGCGTAGTAGATTGAAGTCCTGCAGCGCGCAGGGGCCGATCGTGGACTCAGTCGATTGCACCTTGCCCGCTTCGTCGGGCAGCTGCCCCGGCCATAGCTGACCACCGAGGACAACCGCAGCAAGCCAAGCCGGCCAGGCCACGAAATCCGTCAAGCGCTCGAGCAGAGCCGACCACCGCCGCAACAATGATCCCGGACGCTGATAAGGGCCGGTTGACGAGCCAACGAGGGCCTTGAGAGCGCAACCGCGCCCCTCGCAGCCCGGTGCGAGCGCCGTGGCACCCGAAAAGGGGCACGAGCTCAAGGGCCGGCTTGCATCCGAGACTCTCCCTAAACATAGACGTTATGCGTCGCGGCTGCCGAGCTTGGTGCAGGCCAGGACACCACGTGCGGTGTCGGCCAAGAGTTCCTCCGAGAGACGAAGCAGCATCTCGACACGTGCATCGCTGAGTCGATAGCGCACGAAGCGACCCTCTTGGCCACGCCGAACCAAGCCGCAATCGTAAAGGCATCCCAGATGGTTGGAGACGTTAGACTGAGCGAGGCCTGTTGCCTGCACAATCTCGGACACGGTGAGCGCGCCGGAGCGCAGCGCCTCCAGGATCGAGAGCCGCGACGGGTCGGACAACCCCCGGCACAGCTTGGCCATGTGCTCGGCCTTCCGGCGCAGAGCCAAGGGCCCCTCTGGCCAAGTGAGCTTTCGCCAACTCGCGCGGTGTCTGATACGATCACTGTCATGCTCGGTAGCTGTCCGGATGCGGGATTCCTGACCTACGATCCCAGCATTGGGGTGATGACCTTCTCGATCTGCTGGATCGTCAGATTGCCTGGATGACGCTGCCCGTTGATGAAAAACCTCGGCGTCGAGTTGACCTTGAACTTCTCGGCCGCGCGTTGTTTAACCGCGTTCACCGCGTCATAGAGCCTTTGGTCCTTAAGGCAGCTCTCGAACTTCTCCTGCGAGAAGCCGGCTTGCCGCACCATGCCCTGCAGCGCCTCGAGCGGCTTGTCCGAGAATGCCCAAGCCCTTTGCTGGTCGAACAAAAGGTCGGTGATCGGATAGTATTTGTCCGCTCCCCCGCATCGCGCCAGCATAAAGCCCGCGGTCGCGAGCGGGTCGAGCGGGAATTCGCGCAGGATGAAGCGCACTTTACCCGTATCGATGTAGCGCTTCTTCAGCTCCGGGTACGTATCCTTGTGGAATGCTGCGCAGTGCGAGCAAGTCAAGGAAGCGTACTCGATGATCGTCACCTTGGCGTCGGCGGGCCCAAGTGTAACGTCACCGAGCGGGCCGACTTCGCCGAGCTCCTGAACCGACGCGTTCTGTGCGAAAACGGGGCCGTGCGGCAGCGGGGCCAGCACGCAGGCCGCCATGAGCCCAACCAAATGACGTCGCGTTCTCACGATGGTTCTCCGATGCTGTGGGCGTTGGCAGCTTGTTCGATCACTCGCACGCTGCTCTGCCGCAGCGTCGCGTGTTCTCGACGGCTCGGCGCAGGCTCTAGGCCGCCGGCGCCCGCGATAATGTCTTCGTTCAAGATGAAGGTTGAAGTGCCCGTGATGCCGAGCTTGTCAGCAAGGGCCGCATTCTCGTGGAGGACCGTGCTGATGGCTCCAGCCTGTATGTCCTTCTGGAGCTTCGCGACGTCGGCCCCGAGTTCCTTGGCGAGGGCAAAGGCCTGATCCCCACTGGCGCGCCCGCGCGTCTCCATCAGCTTGTCATGAAACATTCGCATTTTATCTGGGGGAAGCTGGAGCTTGGCAGCTACTGCTACTCGGCTAGCTTCCACCGAGTCCGGCCCAAGGACCGGAAACTCCTTGAGTACACCGCGCAGCCTCGTGTCGCCCTTGATCAGGGCATCGATGTCGCCCTTTGCTTTCCGGCAGTAGGGGCAATTGTAGTCGAAGAGCTCGACGAGAGCGACGTCGCCCGCAGGAGCGTCGACCACGGCGGGCTGGCTGTGGCCAACTGTCGGCCCAAAGGCAAGCACGCTGAAAAGCACAGCGCGAATCATCACAGCCGCATTCACCAGCGCCGATCCTTTCCTATGTTATCATTATATTTCCTATTGATGATATGAAAGGCGGCGCAATCATGCAACCGACAGCCCTTATGCGGTTTGCCGTTCCTCGGCCGGGCTGTCGTTGCCAAATAAACATCGGTCATCCAGGGCGGCTCCAGCGAGCCTTGTCCCTGAGGTGCCTCTAGGCGGCGCTATCGCCGTCGCCACCACCATCATGTACATCCGCATCTTTGTTATCGTCGCCGCTCTTAATTCGTCGGCGGCGCCGGCTGCTCACACCCGCCGCGGCCATAGCGGGAGTCGTCGCGCGGACGGTATTGCGCGCATGCCTCCTACACCGGCATCTGGTAGCGAAGCCCGTAGCGGCTTTGAAGCCCCGCGACACCATCAGGTTTGCTGCGGTATTTCGTGCTCCCGATGCAGTGGTAAAGAGCCCCTTTTTGACAGGCTTGCCGCGGTTCGATGCGCTTTCAGATGCGTCGCGTTGCTGATGATCCGCTCAGGTTTCGGCCCTTCGCCCGCCAACCCGGCGAAGATGCGGTCGAACACGCCCAACCGGCTCCAGCGGACGAAGCGATTGTACAACGTCTTGTGTGGACCGTAGCCCTGGTTGCGTCCTTCCCTTGCAGGCAATGCTCAAAGCGATCCAGTTTTAAGGGCTCAGATCATTCACAAACAGACGGCTCACCCTTGAGCTGCTTTCACGCCAGAGCCACAACGGCCTCCGATCTCTCCAGCCGGCCGGGAAGGGCTGCGGATGGAGCGTCGGCCAGATTGTCGATCTGCCGTTGCACCTGGGCGATAACATGCCGGGAGAACGGGCCGAGATGCAGGTAGAGCGCCACCATCATCAGCACATAGGGCAATGCTTGACGATTATTGGCGAGGCAATCGAGCACGGTCTTCCAGAACTCACGCCGTACGTCCCCTTCGCGACCGTCATCCGCCAGAACAGGCGCCAGGATGATTTCAGCTCCTGCCATTCCATTGACTGGGGCAGTTCCAGCCGGCGATGGGTGCAGTCGAGCATCCGCCCGACCCGCCGAACGCGGCCGAAGAAGGCGCTGGGCGCATAAACGGCCTCCAAGACCGCTTTATAGTCCGACAGAATGTCGCGGCGCGGGCGGCTGGTCACGAAGTTGAGGCCGGCGGTACATTGGTCGCCCAGCCCTTGCGAATGGTCTGCATCATCGGGAAGTGTGAGGCGGCCTTCACGGTCCAGGCGCCGCGTCAGCTGGGTATTTGGCAGGGCATAGAGAAGGCCGACCATGCAGATCGGGATCGCGGTATCCTCGATGCAGTCGATCATGCCGCGCGCGACGCTGCCCTTTTCGCTGTCGAAGCCGAGGATGAAACCGGCGTTCACGAAGAGCCCCGCCTGGTAGATCTTGTGAACGCTCTCCGCCAGGCTGCGGCGGGTGTTCTGCTTCTTTTGCGCCGAGACCAGCGTATCGGCGTCGGGGCTTTCGATTCCGACGAAGATCGTGAAGAAGTTGGCTTCGCTCATCGCCTGCATCAAGGCGGGGTCGTCGGCAAGATTGATCGAGGCCTCGGTCGAGAACTCGAATGGGGAGTTCTTCTCCCTCATCCAGTCCGTGAGAGCCGGTAGAAACTGCCTCAGCGCCTTCTTGTTGCCGATCAGGTTGTCGTCGACGAAATCGACATGGCCGCGATAGCCGAGCGCGTGCAGGGCATCCAGCTCCGCCATGACCTGCGCGTTGGTCTTGGTGCGCGGCACGCGTCCGTAAAGCTCGATGATGTCGCAGAACTCGCAATTGAACGGGCAGCCGCGCGAGAACTGCACGCCGACATGCAGATAGTTTTTGAAGGTCAGAAGGTCGAAACGCGGCGTCGGGCTCTTGGTGACGTCGGTCTTGCCCATTTCGGCGCGAAAGACGCCGCTCGTCGCACCACCCGTCCAGGCGGCGACGAAATCGGCCATGATCTCCTCCGCCTCCCCAAGTACCTGAAAATCGGCGGCGGCGTAGATATCCGGCGTCGAGGTCGCGTCAGGCCCGCCGACCACGACGGGCTTGCCGCGCGATCGGCACATCTCGATGACCGCCAGGGCACCGTCCTGCTGCGGCAGCATGCCTCCGGTCATGACGAGATCGGCCCAGTCGAGATCGCCTGCACCAAGCTCCTCGGTGTTGAGGTCGACGAGCCGGACCTCCCATGTCGTCGGGAGCAGGGCCGCGACGGTGATCAATCCCAGCGGAGCGGCAGGATGGCGAGCTCCGGCGAGCGCGCATGTCGCCTTGTAGTTCCAGAAGGAGTTGGCGTTGAAGGCGGGGTAGATCATCAAGATCCGATTGCGGGCGGTTTGCATGCCGGCTCCTTCTCTGTGCGGCGCAATACGGCGCGCGTGGCCGGTGACATTGAAACAGCGGGCACTCCGTGGCGCCGAAGAGCTTGAGAGGCCCGGGGCCGGATCGATCTTGCCGAATGTGCTTCAGACCGTGCTCCAAACCCGTATGTGAGCATAGCCTGATGAAACGGCTCTTCAGGCTTCCAGGAATTCGCATGGCAATGGCCGTGCCAGAACAGCGAAATTTCGCGACGTGCGCGCTGTACGGGGTTTAATGCCGTCCCACTGCGAAAGCGCCGCTCGAAGTTGGCACGAAAACGCGAGGATACCTCCAAAAACTAGAGCTAAGCTTGGCTCGGTTGAGAACGAAACCGATCTACCCTCAATCCCAGGTCTCCTGCCGAGAGATGCTAATTTTGGCTTAATCTCGCCGGCTCAAGAGTTATAGTGCGCGGGCGGCAGCCTAGTTCTGCAGTTTGCCACCCATACAGGACGCGATTTCTGGCTTGAACCAAAACGACAAAAATGTGCCGCAGGTGGCGGGACGTTTTCGAGCCGGAGCCGTACGCTTCGGAGGCGCGGCACTTGTGTTTGCGACTGAGTACTTGAAATCGCCTTCCAGACCCGCCTTAAGACTGCGCAAGGCGCTAGTAGCTTTCGTCATGACTGCGGCACTGATTTCCGTTGCTCAAGCTCCCGTAGTCGCAGGGGAAGGTGTGAAGCCGATTGCCGTCATCGAGCTTTTCAGCAGCCAAGGCTGCTCGGTATCACCGCCTGCCAACAGCTTGCTGGACACGCTTGCGGACGATCAGAATCTTATCGTGCTCTCGCTGAATGTCGACTACTGGAACTATCTCGGCTGGAAGGACACTTTAGCCGAGCCGGTCTTCACAAAGCGCCAGAAGGCCTATGGAATGAGCCGGGGCGATCGCCAAGTTTATACCCCACAGGCCGTCATCAACGGTCAAGTCCATGTTATCGGAAGCGACAAAAATAAGATCCTGGCGGCAATCGCGAAGGCACAAACTGATTCTGCCGCGCCCGACCTAGGGGTCATACTGCGGCATGTTGGGAGCCGGATCGCAATTGACGTGAAGCCTTCGCTTGCGATGACGCAAACCAAGCCGCGCGCGGAGATTTGGGCATTCTGGGTGCGCCGGCGGGTCACGGTCTTGATGGAGAGTGGTGAAAATTCGGGTAAGACGGTGACCTACCGTAATGCCACGCGCCTTGCGTTAAAGATCGGCGATCTCAAGCTCGCAGGCAACGAGCCATTGCTCATAGACCGCCCCGCTAATGCACGCGACGCGGACGCATTGGTGGTGCTTGTTCAATTGCTTACGGATGCAGGACCGGGCGCGATCCTTGGCGCTGCCGAAATCGCCTCGTCTCAAACAACTGCGGTTCCGTAGCGAGGTCGCGCTGATGTTGCTGCAAAACTGCGCGAAGGCCGGCATCCAGTCAGTTCTCCATATCATCCCTGAGTAAAATTACGGCCTGCCAACGCCTCGATAAGAGCGCAATCGCTGACGCCGACGCCGCTGGAACACGCCTTTGCAATCCGTTGGAGCTCGGCTTCAAGAGAGCCCAGGTGGCCGATCTTGCAGCGGACCTCTGCCAGATGGCCGGCAGCAACGGTATGGGCTTCGCCGCAGGCTAGTTCGGGGCTCTCAGAGAGCCGCAGTAAAGCCCTAATCCCTTCTCCGGAAAAGCCAAGATCCCGCGCATGCTTGATGAATGCTAGGCGTTTGAGATCGCCCTGAGCGTAGCGACGCTGATTGCCGCCCGACCGCGTTGGCCTCGGAAGTAGGTTGATCCGTTCGTAATATCGTATCGTCTCAACCTTGACACCAGTGTCTTCGGCCAACCTTCCGATCGGCAGCGAACAGCGAGGCACCTTGCTCTCACGCATCTCTCTGTTCCCCAAAGCAACAGCGCCGATCAGAATTGGGAGCCAGAGCGCGATAGTGAAGAGACATGGCGCCACCGGCAGCTGCTACGGTTGAACGTCCTATTTTCGTGTTGCCCGAATGGCCTCTTCCAACGGCTTTTGACCAACGGCACCGACCATAAGCTGATTGCCGACCACGAATGATGGGGTACCGGTCACGCCCAACCGCTGCGCGAGATCGAGATTCGTATAGATCTGCACTTCAATCTCCTTGGTCGCCGCAACCGATTTCAGGCGTTGGGTGTCGATCCCAAGTTTGCCAGCCACTTGTAAAGCCCTCGAACCATCGATGCGGCCTCGAGAATCCATGAGACGTTTGTGGAACTCGCCTGCCGTGGTCTCGCCGGCCACTTGCTTCACGGCTAGGCCGACCTTCGCCGCTTCAACCGAGCCCGGTCCCAAAACGGGCAGGTCCTTCAACACGACCCTCAGCTTCGGATCGCCGGCGACGAGAGCAGCGACATCGGGAGCGGCGCGCTTGCAGTAGCCGCAGTTGAAGTCGAAGAACTCGACCAGCGATACGTCATTGGGGTTGCCCATGACGATATCGCCTTTTGACTCCAGCAGTGCGGATCGCTCAGCGAGGAGTGCCGCGGACTTTGCCTCGGCCTCCGCCTTTTGAGCGCGAAGCTGCAGTTGGGTCAGGGCTTCCTCGATGATCTGCGGATTTTCGAGGATATATTCGCGGATGATCGTCTGGATCTGGCCCCTGTCGATTTGCTCGGCGTGACTGTTTGAGGCCGAAGCAATCGTTCCGAAGAGCAGCCCCGCGAGGTACCCAAGCTTTCGGCCCACCAGCTTTGATCGAACTCTGCCTCCGGAAGGAGCGCGTTGCATCAATATCATTCTGTCCCTGAATTCGTGTGGCTCATCACCCTGATTCACGACCATAGTGGGGCGTCCGCCGGCGCGCAGTTTCGCCCCAACGAGCGCAACATCAGCACGGGATATCGAGGCTGGCATCGCGCTTCTCGCGAAGGGCAACGAACTCACTTTTATCGGTGCCATTGCCGATATGAATGTTTGCGCGACGCTACGCTCCGACCGTGCTTTGCCAAGCAGGAACACGTCGCCCGCCCGCGCCATAATCATGGCACGCGAACAAATCGACATCGTCGGCTCTATCGAGGATATGCTTGATCGATTGAATGAGCGCGCCGGCGTTGCCGCGATGGAAATCGCATCGTGCGGTACCGGAATCGGGCATGAACAGCGTATCGCCTGTGAATACGGCGTCACCGACGACAAAGCTTAGATGATCAAAGGTGTGGCCCGGTGTAGCGAGCACCTTGATCGTGAAGTCTCCGAGCGGGAGTTCTTCGCGGTCTGCCAGGAACCTGTCGAACCGATCGAGCGTGCCAAAGCGGGGTTCCAAGCCGTAGACATCCGCGATTGCGTTAGCGACCTCGCCAACGCGATCACCGATCGCGATTGCCCCGCCCAAAAGCCGTCTCAGCTCGGAGGCCCGGAGATGTGGTCGTGATGGATGTGGGTGTCGAGGATCCAGTCGAGCCGCAATCCTCGCTCTCGCACGAAGCTCGGAATAAGCTCGACTGGCCTACAACTGGTGTGCCCCGAGGCGGGATCGAGGTCAAATACTGGATCGATCACTGCGCAGGCTTTGGATCGAGCGCACCAGACGTCGGGTTTCATAGACCTCCTCCTGCGTCATGGGGACGAGGCTCTCGCCTCAGCCCTTGGGCTGCGGCACCACGCGCAAATAGGGCTTGAGCTCCTTCCAGCCGGCCGGAAACTTCTCCTTGGCGGCCTCGCTGGACAACGATGGGACGATGATCACGTCGCCGCCCTGCTGCCAATTCGACGGGGTTGCCACGCTGTGCTTCGCTGTGAGCTGAAGTGAATCGATCGTGCGCAGAATCTCATCGAAGTTGCGTCCGGTGCTCGCCGGATAGGTCAACGACAGCTTCAGCTTCTTGTCGGGTCCGATCACGAAGACCGAGCGTACCGTCATCGTGTCGCTGGCATTGGGATGGATCATCCCGTACAGGCCGGCGACCTTCCGATCGGAATCGGCGATGAGCGGGAAGTTGACGCGCTGGCCCTGCGTCTCCTCGATATCATCCTCCCACTCGCCGTGATTGGCGAGCTCATCCACGCTGAGCCCGATCACCTTGACGCCGCGCTGGTCGAATTCCGGCTTCAAGCGCGCAACATCGCCGAGCTCGGTGGTGCAGACGGGGGTGAAGTTCTTCGGATGAGAGAACAACACTGCCCAGGAGCCCTCAATCCAATCATGAAAGCTGATTGCTCCTTTTGTCGTTTCCGCGGTGAAGTCCGGAACGACGTCGCCGAGTTGCAGTGTCATGGTCGTTTCCCTTTCCTGTTGGGATTGGCGATGGTGGTCTGACCGTGGTCAGCCTCGGGTTAGTTTCCAGCAGGGGCAATCGAACACGCCCCGGCCGAGAAACCTCATTTCTGTCGGATCAGGCGCGACGAATTCGCCAGGATGCCGATATCAGGATCGCCTGGAGCGAAGCCGCCAGGGTCCGATGGGATTATCCCGAAGGCCGCGAGGGAAAGGCCCGCCAGGTTGTAGAACGCGGCGACATTGATCTTCACCACGGCCATGGTTCGCCGCGCGATCCTGAAGCAATCGGCCATCAAGCCCCAATCCTCGCGCATCAACACGATGTGTGCAGCCTCCATGGCAACATCCGTCCCGCCGCCCATGGCGATGCCGACGTCGGTTTGCGCCAAGGCAGGCGCGTCGTCGGCCATCTCCGACCATGACCACGCGATGGCCTTTGGCCTGCAATTCCCGGACAGCGCGGATCTTGTCTTCAGGCAAAAGGTTTGCCTGGAAGCCGATCCCGAGCGGACTGGCGATGGCAGCCGCAGTCCGTTCGTTGCCTCCGGTCCGCAGTTCGGGGCGTTGAATGCCGAGCTTCCGGATTTCATCGATGGCCGTCGAAACCTCCGGCCGCACATTATCCATCGCAGCCAGTATGCCGCTGGGTGGGCCATCGATCGCCATGATCAGCAACGTCTTTCCTTCGGATTCCCGACGGGAGACGATCGGGTGACCATCGTCGATGGGAACAAGACGACGATTGCCAATCACGACCGTCTGGCCTTCAATCACAGCACGGATGCCCCTGCCCAGCAAGGCTTCAAATCGCTCAGGTTCGCCGGGGCGCGGGTGCTGCTCGCGCGTAAACGCGGACCGCCTCGGCCAGCGGGTGTTCTGAATGGCGTTCCGCCGTAGCGGCGAGCCGCAGCAACGTCGCCTCTGCGGCTCCGTCGAGCGATACGACATCAGTGACCTTGGGCTTGCCGGTGGTCAGTGTGCCGGCTTTATCGACGAGCACGACGTCGGCGCTCTTGATCGCCTCGACATACTTGCCGCCCTTGATCAGCAGACCGCGCTTCGCCGCTGCGCCGATAAAGCCGAAACCCTTCGTGGCGTTGAACCACTTCACGGTGCCAGTCGCCATCGTCGCATCTCCTAAAAAAAGGCGCGCCATCGTCGCAGGATGCTGGGATTGCACAATCCGGCGGTTCGCGAAGGCGACCACCGGAACATGATGATCGGACCATGCCGTTTTCTTCGTTGAACGATCCTATCGACGTCGCCCGCGCGCATGCGGCGTTCGATCTCGTTTGGAACGAGGTGAGACCGAGTGTTCCTGACGGCGATCAGGAGCGCGAGCGGACGCGCGTTGCCTCCCTCGTCGCACACTTCGCACATGTCGCGCTCGACGAGGCCGACCTCGTGCGCCGAACCCTGGATCGATACCGGAAAATGGTCGAGTAGCCACCAGCGGTCGGGAGCCGCATTGCGACCGATGTCGGCGCGGAAATGTCTCAGGCGAGCAATCGAGACCTCATGGGCTGATCATTGTGGATAGCTCTCTGGCCGTGGCGCCGATCGATTTTCGGACCCGGTCCGGCTCAACATCGCGATGTCCGTCGCGATCAATCGCCTGCTTGTTCTCAGTGACAGCGAGACAGGCTTCGTCGAGCGACAGCGGGATGTCACACACACCTCAGCGCCTTATCGGACCGCCCAGCAGCCGGGCCGTAAAGGCGGTCACGATCAGGATCACCGCCGAAACCGTAATACCCATTACCGCCAGAGCCGGCCCAACCAGCTCACGGACGCGAGTTCCTAACGACGCAATCGGGCCGGCCAACTCCGATAGCCCCACGCCGCGGCTGATGTCGCCCGCCTGCGTGATAGCCCAGTCGCCGAACATTGCCCAAAGTCCGTAAGCGAGGCCGACCAGTACCACCCAGAGTAAGAGCAGTCCGCTGCCGAGCATCCAGATGAGGGTTTGAGCACGCCTGCCGCCGCCACGGGGGAGTGGTAGAGCCTCTTGTGACGCCTGCCAGGACGGCCTTGACCCGGCTTGATCGATGGTGAGGTCCTCCGAACGACGACGTCCGCCCCGTCTTCCAAGGCCGTTGAGCACAGCGCGGAGGCGAGTCCGCAGGGCCGGATCACGCGCCAACCGTTCTGCAAAATAGATCAGGATCCATCTCACGTCATGGTCCCCTGGCTTGTGCCTTCTGAACCGGGGTCAACGCGCTCAACGAACGCTGGGGGCACCATCACAATGAGGGCTTCACGTCCGACCGACACTCGGATCGGCGTCTTCGTGATGACCTCGCCATCGACGGCAACGTCCTGTTTTGGGACGGTGTCGATCACCAGCTCTGGGGCTTTGAGGACCTCAATATCGGCAGCCCTAAACGGGGCGCGGAGGGCGACGCGCGCCCATTCCTTGCCCAACGCCCATTTGGACGGCCCCGTGAGGATATGGACGACGATCTGGCCGTCATCAGGGTTGGCGTCGGGCGCAACCAGAACACCGCCTTGATATCCTCCATTCGCAATCCGAACGTCGAGCGCATCGAATGAGGTTTCCTCACCATTGATGGTGATGATGCATCGGAAAGGCCCATAACGCATGAACTTGCTTGCCCCGACCAGAAGGTACGCGCCCCGGCCAAGCCATTTTTTCAAGGCGTGCGGTGTCGCCCGTCCAATAACGGCCGGCATTCCGATCGATGACCCATTGGCAAAGTAGCCATCGTTGATCTTGCCAAGATCGACATCAAAGACCTTCCCGCTGACTAGGATGTCAATCGCTCCAGGCAGATCAAGTGGAATCCCGAGCGTGCGGGCAAAACTGTTGGCTGTACCCAGCGGCAACACTCCGAGGACGACGCTGACATAGGCAAAATGGTCGACCACCGAACTGATGGTGCCATCGCCTCCGCCTACGATAATGAACTTGCGCCCTTTGGCGATCTCTTCTCGCACGATCTCCGGCAATCTCTCAGAATGCCGGACCGGATAGGAAGCGTCCAGAATGATTCCCGCTTCAATGAGTCGCCGCTTCGCCTCCGAATAGGCCCGCGCACCGCGCCGCGACCGCGTGTTCACGACGAGAACTGCGCGGCGGCTTTCCTTAATCTCTTGCGCCAGTGCAGCCTTTTCCACACGACGGTCAAACGCTGGATGTTGTGCAGAGTGGCTGGTGGTCATGGCTTCTCCGGATTGCTCTGCATTGGGGACAGGCTCGCGAAATCTTCTTTCGCAAGGAGAATGCGTCCGCTCCACGTGTGCCTACTCAATTCACGCTGCGCCCAGCGTCCGCCTCTCCCGGAAGAGGAGGGCGCGCCGTTCGGCCTTTCGGTACTTTGCCCCCCGGGCCGCGACGGCCGGCGCCATGTTGGCGGATGCCCCGCCCCAATCCAGTGCCATCATAGGTGCACCAGGGTCGGAGCAAGCCACCCGAGCACGGCGAAAGCCACTCCGACAGCACCGAGTGCACCACCAAGCCAGGTGAGCCAGGCCACCCCCGCGATCAGTGACGCGGAGGCCAGCACGATTGCGAGTTGCAGCCCGGCGGCGCCATATTCATAGAGGTGATAGGCGGAGAGGGCGCGATCACGCTGCGCCTCGGCGCTCTTGGCGCGCGCGATGAGTTCCTTGCGACCCTCGTTGGTGGAGGGCTCGGTCTCGTAGCGCTCGGCCGTCGCACGCCATGCCTGAACGCGTTTGACGACGGCTTCCGCGCGATCCGTCGGCAGGCCGGCGCCCCCGACTGCTTCCAACCCCTCCGCAGCCGTCCGCAGCGTGGTCTGCCGGATCGTCTTGGCCTGAAAAAAGGACCAGAGGTTGGCGGCCTCGATGTTGGCGGCGAGCGAATCGAGTTGCGCACCCTTGCCCCGCATCTCGGTGAGGGCAAGGAAGGCGGCAAGGACTGCGATCAGGAGCGCGACCCGCCGGTTGCCGTGGTTGTGGACCGCCTCTTTGATCGCCTCTTGGTGCTCTCGCGTGTCCATGCTGGCTCTCTCCTATAATCGGTCGGGGTTCGCGGACGGGCGCTCGTGAGCAGCGTCGCGGGTGATCACGTCTCTGCCGACCAGGTTGCGACAACGGCGTTGATGGTACCGTTGCCGCCGCCCGCGATGATGGTCCGCCAGTCCTTGTCGACGGCCTAGCGCGCCAGGTCAGGCAACTCGAGTCCGTGCCGCGCGATACCGATCTCCAACGGAATTCCGCGTGGGGCGAGCATAGTCTAGCTGTCGCGCTCTCGACCCCGGCGCGGCTCGAGCGAGCAGCCGCGCGCCGCGACCGGTCTCAATAGTCCGACACAGCGAACTCACGAGCCGGTGGGTGTACCGAGGATGCTGCAAGCCAAGAGTTGAGGGAGACAGCGGCTTGTCAGCAAGGTTCGAGGCCATCGAAAGCGGCCGGGTAGCAATCGACCATTTTCGACGAGGGTCGGCTCGAACCGGCCTTGATGCCGGTCGCCGAGGACAACGGCGAGGAGAGCCACAATGGCGGTTAGAATGCCCGCTAAGACGAGCCACGCTGCTGGCCCGCGCCGGCGTTGCGGAATACGGGCGCGTTCTGCATTCTGGCGGTTTCAGCAACAAGGACTGCTGTCATTCGGGTCAACTGGCCGGGTGTGAACGGGAGCGGTCTCAGGAGCGGCACGGCTTCTTGCTCAGTCGAACAACCGAGACAGAAACGAACCTCGGCGCCGGTCGCCCTCCCGAGAGTCACAACTGTCTCGGTAACGTGGATCGGCAGCGTACTGGCCAGCGGGATAGTGCGGCGGATAGACTCCAGACCCCGGCTGCGGCAGAAATCCGCCTGGGGTTTGCGCTGGGGTTGGCGACGGTTGAGGCAAGAAGCTTGCCGCCGGCGGGGCCGAAGCGTCGGGCTGCATCGCGCTTCGCTCGATAATCTTGTCCAGCTCGCCACGGTCCAGCCAGACACCGCGACATCGTGGGCAGTAATCGATCTCGACCCCTTGCCGCTCGGTCATGACCAAGGCCACCCGGCAGATCGGGCACTGCATTCCTTCCGCTGTTGCCTGCGCGGCTTGCACTTGGTCTGACATAGTCGCTCTCCCTCCCGAGCCACTCTGCCCGGGCAAATATTGAGGCTGCGCCTCCGGGTCTTACTGAAGACGAATGCGCACTCGGGCCTCCGGATTGCTTCGCAAGGTAGCGCCAAAGCATCCGGCGACGATGGAACCCATTTGATATGGGCGTCCCACCGTTGGAGCCATGTGACCTGAGCTATACAGATCGGTAATGTTGTGCGGATGCTGCTGATCTTGTCTGCCCTTGGCTCGAGGAGCGGCGCGAAGGTCGGGCCAGGGGGCAATGGTAAGGGGATTGGCACCGCAGCTGCAGGCGCGGTCTCGTTCCGCACAGCGGCGTCAATCCATGACGATGCCTCGGAGCTCGGCTGCGCATCTAGGGTCGGGCCGTGGGGGGCGGCTCCGGTCGGGATTGCTCGGGAGCACAATGACTCCATCATTGCCCTGACCCGAAAGAACGCGCTCTTCGCCGGCTCCGGCCTGAGCATGCTCTTCAAGCCCGACGGGTCAGCCTCGAATGTCGCCGATGTCGGGATCCTGTGTGGCGCGGCCTGGCCCCTGGAGGACAGTTTCGTCAGCGGCGAGGTGCCTTCTTCGGAAGGCAAGCTCGCACGGAAGCCAATCGATCCGCATGAGGCGGCACAAGTAAAAAGACGGACGATGTGTCAAGCGCCAAGTTGGAGGCGCAGGGGCTGGTACGACAGGTTCACATGCACTAAGGTTTTTCTTGCCTCGCCGTTGTTTTAGGTTGAGCAGCGCGCCAAGGCGGGCCTCGTGATGGATGTTGCGGTGAGACGCAAAGCTCGATTTTTTTCCATTTGGCTTTGGGCCGGCTTGCTCGCATCGACATTCGGTTTAACTTCCGTCCAGGCCGCCTGTGGTCATACACGGCTTTTTGTCGATGGTTCTCTGGACGAACGTGATGAAGCGTGTCGCGCTATCGAGGAAGTCCTTCACTATTTCGAGCGAGGCGAGTTGAGGATTGATCCCGAGCTGACGATCCGATTTCAACGCGAAGTCTACGTCGATGTGGTCAACCCGCTAACCAACGAAACCAGCCTCATCCGCGTCAGCGGCATCTATCGGGCTGGAACCAAAGAACTGCAGATGACGAGCTCTCATTCGCCTTGGATCTCCCAGCGAAGGCCTTGGGGACTCGCCTGGGACCAGGAATTCGCTCATTCAATCCTGCAGCACGAGATTGTTCATGCGGAGCTGGCTCAACTTATGGCGGGCAGCTATGATAAGCTTCCACGCTCATGGCACGAAGCCCTAGCCTACGCGGTACAGATTGATCTTATGCCTCCTAATCTCAAGGCGCGAGTTCTTGAGCCGTATCGCTCCGAAGAAGGTTTCGTGAATACGCTGGAGGTTAACGATACGACGTACGAATTGAACCCTGATGCGTTCGCGGTCGCGAGCTACAAGCTCTATGTCCGGAAGGGGCGATTAGACTTCTTGAAGAGAGTGATCAGCTTGCAGTTGGACACCATTCGCATGAACGATTTCGTCCCGTAGCATGGGACAAAGCGAACGTAGAAATGCGCGGATAAGAGCCTGATGCTCCGTTGCACGTTCGACGACAAGATCACTGTGAGGATAATGCTGGCCAGGCCGACGCATCGTGGTGTTCCATCGTACGAGGGATGCGGCGGCGCGCATGGCGAATGCTTCCTTCAGGATGCCGGTCTGCTCGGAAAGCACGCCGGACTTTTCTCTTGAACCTCGAGCGACCTCAGCTTGTACAGAAGGTGAGGTCACATCGCCAACCAGCGAAGACGATCCGTGGCTAGCGCTCAGAAGTGGGCGACCTTATGGAGATCAATCGTCATGCAAACATTCATCGCCGCGCTGGTCTCGCTCCTGATCCTCGATCCGGTCCAGGGGGCCATCACCCGCCAGCTCTCGGCGCTCGGCATCCCGCGCGAAAACGCTGAGAAAGTCGTTGCCTGCGCCCGCGCCGCAGCGCCCGTGGTCGTCACACGTGTGAGCGAGAATCCGGTCTGGGGCGTCACCCAGGTGATCCGCTTCTGGACTGGGGCGGCTGGCCCGGACGTCGTCCTCGTCGAGATTGCTCCGCAGTGCACCGGCGCCGTGGAGGCGGCCAAGCTCGCTGTCGGCCGGCGGACTTGACGCGACGTATGCCGGGACCCGTAAGCAGGTCCGCTTGACCGCTGGCATGGTGGGCAAAGATCGATTCTCGCTAGGTTCGGCCCTACTGCCGCCGGACCGCACATCTCGCGGCTGACGTGATACAAGCAGGCGGCGAACAACGAGCAGCAGCGAAGCCGCCTGACAGGATGAAGAGCCTTCCGAGGCGGCCCCTCTCGACAAGTGTCTGAAGCATCGGCTGCGACGGTGGCTGACCGTCCCCCTAAACTGCCTGCGATCCGTCTCGACGCCGATGGCGAACCCTCAAGGCTCGGGTGAATTCCGACATCGGACCGCCGGTCGCGTCGCGCATCGAGCGGGACATGACCGTCATCCATCTCGTGAACCGCGCTGACCGTGTGGCCGGGCGTTGAATTCTCCCCGAAAGTGGGCGCCGAAAATTCTCTGGCTGGTGTCCTGGCCCGATGCTGCGGGGCGCCCCCCGCAGCATCGGGCTTTCCACCTGTGGTCGATCATGCCCGCCGATCGGAGTCGGCGAGAGGCGGTGGCGGTGGCGGTGGTCCAGCTTCGAGAACTGATGACGATCCTGGATCTGCACCGCCAGCGGCTGACCCAGCAGCGACGATCTCGTCCGACCCGACCTGCAGTTCGCCGATCGCGCCGCCGCACGAGAGGTGCGCAGTACTCTAACTTTAGCGACACGCGCATTTTGGTACCCCTCCGCCGAGGGCGCCTTGTTCGAAGGTGAGTGTCTGTCCAGCCTGCCGTCACGCTGATTTGGCATCGATGCCAGCAGTGGTGCTGGAGAACGGCTGTGTGCGACGAGACCTATGTACGGCGTAGGCATTGGAACTGGGAAGAGAAGCGCGCCGTCCGTCGAGGAGGCGGCAACCAGCGGTAACGTCATTGCCACAGCGAAGCGCCATGGCATCCAGGCTCAACAGACCTATCGCTGGCGAGACCGGCTACTTGGACGGCGCGTGCCGCCGGAGTTTGCGGCTGTCTCGATCGCTTCTGATCTGCCGGCGGCGCGTCCGGCACCAGTGCCGGATATCGATCGTCTGGATGGCGCTACAGCTTTACGCATTTTGCGGGTCTAGGGATGCTATGGCAAGACAGCGAGTTGTCATAGCTTTGTGCGAGAAAGCGGGACTTGCCGTCATCGACCCAGGTGTCATTCGCCAGCGCCGCGGATGTACGGCACGATATTGCGGGAACGGGTACTTTTCTGGAAGAAAAGAGAATGACGCGTTAAGTCCGGCAAGCTTGATCTGGAACGGACTGCTGCTCTCGACGCCGCAGTGCGGCCTCCGATCTAGTAACTAGGCTTCGTGGACAAAGGGTAGCCACAGCAATGCTGATACGAGGCTGACGAAGCCGAGATAGGACTCTCTGGTTTTGTCATAGCGGGTGGCGATGTGACGCCAGTTCTTGAGCTTGTTGAAGAGTTGTTCGACACGGCTGCGCTGGCGGTATTTGTCGCGATCATGAAGGGCCGGGTTGCGACGGCCATGCTTCGCCGGGATCACGGCCCGGACACCGTGGAACGCGATCTCCTCCCGAATGGCATCCGCGTCATAGCCACGATCGGCGAGCAGCGCCTTGGCTTTATCGGCGATCATCCGGAACAGCGGGCCGAAGCCCTTCACGTCGTGGGCTTCGCCCGGCGTCAGGACGAGGCCGAGCGGGCGGCCTTTTCCGTCGCAAGAGGCGTGGAGTTTCGTGGTGAACCCACCACGCGATCGGCCAAGCGCCTCGGCCGCTTGAGTCCCTTTTTTATGCCGACAGCGCAGTGGTGCGCCCGGACGATGGTGCTATCGATCATGTCGGCGGATCGCTCCCGGCCCGCCATCTCGGCCAGGGTTTCGAGCATGGCGTCGAAAACTCCCGTCTCGACCCAACGCCGATAGCGGCGGAAGACGCTGTTCCACTTGCCATACTCGTCCGGCAGGTGGCGCCACTGCGAGCCGGTGCGCGCCATCCACATCATGCCCTCGAAGAAGGGGCGGTTGTCACCCGCGGGTCGGCAGCCGCGCCCGCGCTCCGAGGGCAGCAGCGGGCCGATCAATTCCCATTCTTCATCCGAAAGACCGATCCGTTCGCCCAAAGCTGCCTCCAAAAGGCAGCCTTGAATCAATCCCGAGTCTTGCCGTCAAGCTTTGTCCACGAAACCTAATTGCCGAACTGGAAGGAGTAGTTCATGCCGAGGCCGACCGTGAACTGGTCGCGCTGGCCGCTGGTGCGCACCAGCGGCGAGCGGTCCGCCTCGCTTATCAGCCGGTCATAGCGCGCGAACAGCGTCGTCGACCACTGCTCGGACCAGGTATATTCAAGGGCCGAGGCGAGGCCGATGCTCTTGGCGCCGCCGGACGGGCGATAGGCGGCGAGATAGCCGTTTGCCAGTGATTCCGGCAGCGTGATCCCGAAATTGCGGCGCATATAGGAGGCGGAGCCGAGCGCCAGGCGCGGCCCGCCCGAGAGGGTGAAGCGGCCGAAGCGCTCGACCCAGTCGGCGGAGAGGTCCGCGACGACGCCGTGATGCCCGTGGAAGCCCTGACGGACCTCGACGCGCGTGCGCAGGCGATCCAGGATCGGCCAGAATTCGGCGAAGACGCCGGCCTCGACCGACCAGGGCACGTCGCGCAGGCCGAAGAGCCGGTTGTTCGAGCCGGAATAGCGACCGCTCCTGAAGGCGCCCGCCACGCCGACGCTGAAGCGGTCGGTCTCGTAGAGCGCATAGTCCAGGCTGTCATCCGGTGCGCTGAAGCCGGGCTTCTCGCCGACGCGGCGCCAGCTCAGCGAGGGCATGAAGGAGAGGCCGGCCGAGCTGGAGCCGTCATATTTCGGGCCGAGCTGGAGCGAGCCGCCGAGCGTGACGATCCAGCCCTTGGCGGGCGTCGGATCGGCGAGGTTGGGCGCCGCCTCCTGGGCGCTCGCCGCGGTCGCGAGGAAGAGGCCCAGGCAGCAGGCACTCAGGGTACGCATAGCCATCCACATTCTCCGGCGCGCCGCGAGGGCCCGCTGTCTCTATCAGGCTTCGCACTTGCAATCACCCCGGCAGGCCGCCGGTTCGTGCAGGCCTGTCATTCCGCCACCGTTCGTCCGAGCTTGATGCCAAGTTTCCTGATGCGATGCCACAGGCTGCGCTCGGCTATGCCCAGGAGACGTGCGGCCTTGACCTGCACGCCATCGCTGCGGCGCAGGGCTTCCAGGATGAAGTCGCGCTCGATCCGCTCCAGCTCGGCGTCGAGATCGCGCGGCAGCGCGTCGCGGCCGTTGCGGCGCGGGGCGCCGAAGAGGTCGCGCGGCAGGTCGGGCATGTCGATCGTCGGGCTCTTGGCAACGATCACGGCGCGCTCGACGCAGTTGTGCAGCTCGCGGATGTTGCCCGGCCAGTCATGGCCGGCCATGGCCGCGAGCGCGGCCGGCGAGAAGCCGGTGACGCGCTTGCCGATCGAATCGGAGAGCTCCGTCAGGAAATGGCCAGCCAGCAGCGGGATGTCCTCCGCGCGCTCGCGCAGGGCCGGTAGCTGGATCGGGAAGACGTTGAGCCGGTAGAACAGGTCCTCGCGGAAGCGCCCGTCCGCCACGGCCTGGCGCATGTCCTTGTGGGTCGCCGCGATCAGCCGGACGTCGACGGTCTGGCTGCGATTGGCGCCGATCGCCTCGAAGCTGCGCTCCTGCACCGCGCGCAGCAGCTTGGCCTGGATCGCCATCGGCATGTCGCCGATCTCGTCGAGGAACAGGGTGCCGCCATCGGCCGCGGCGAAGCGGCCGATCCGGTCGGAGAGCGCACCGGTGAAGGCCCCCTTCACATGGCCGAAGAGCTCGCTCTCGAGCAGGGCCTCGGGAATGGCGGCACAGTTGACCGCGACGAAGGGCCGGTTGCGGCGCGGGCTGTTAAAGTGCACGGCGTGGGCGACGAGCTCCTTGCCGGTGCCGCTCTCGCCGTTCAGCATCACGGTGGCGCGCGTCTCGCAGACCTCGGTGACCTGCTCGATCACCCGGCGGAAGGGCGGGCTGTTGCCGATCAGCGTGTCGAAGCTGTAGCGCCCTTCCAGCTCGCTGCGCAGGCGCTCGTTGTCGCGCACGACCTCGGCGAGGCGCAGCGCACGCCGGATCGTGGCCGCGACATCCTCCATCTCGAAGGGCTTGGCGATGTAGTCGAAAGCCCCCTCCTTCACGAGCTCGACCGCGTCGCGCACGGTGGCGAAGGCGGTCAGCACGACGACCGGCTTCCCAGGCCAGCGGCTGCGCGCCTCCCGCAGCAGGGCGCGCCCGCCCATGACCGGCAGGCGCAGATCCGTCAGAACCAGGTCGAAATGGGCCTGCTCGAGCTCGGCCAGCGCGGCCTGGGCACTCGTCACCGCCGTGGCGCGGTAGCCGAGATCCTCCAGCGCGGCCGCCAGCACGTCGGCCAGCCGCTCTTCGTCGTCGACGACCAGGATGCTCTGGGTCATGGCGCCGCTCCGGATTCTACGCGGGGCAACGTCATCGTGAAGGCTGCGCCCTGTCCATCCGGGCTTTCGCAAGATGCCCGGCCGCCATGAGCCTCGGCCACGCTCTGGACCTTGGCAAGGCCGAGGCCGGTGCCCTTCGCCTTGGTGGTGAAGAACGGGTTGAAGATCTCGGCGCGGATCTCTTCCGGCACGCCGTCGCCCTCGTCGTGGATCGTCAGCGAGACGGTTTCCCTGTCGCCGGTCACGGTGGCGAGGATGACGCCGCCCTCGGGCATCGCGTCCATGGCGTTGAGGACGAGGTTGAGACAGGCCTGGTGGAGCTGGTCGGCATCGCCCTTGATCATGGCGTTGTCCGTCTTGTCCTCCACCAGCAGCGAGAGCTTGCGCGTGGTGAGCTCGGGCTCCGCGATCGCCGCGACGCGGTCGATCACGTTGCGCAGCGGAAAGGCGGTCATAACCGGCGCCTTCGGCTGGGCGAAGTCGAGAAAGCCGCGGATCAGGGTCTCGATGCGCCGGACCTCGTCGATGACGTAGCCCAGCATCTTGCTCTCGGAGTCGCCGAGCTTGGCGCGGTTGCGCACCACCTCCGTCGAGGTCTTGATGATGCCGAGCGGGTTGCGCACCTCATGCGCGATCACCATCGCGGCCTGGCCGAGCGCCGAAAGCCGGTCGCGGCGGCGCAGCTCCTGCTCCAGCGCCTGGAGCTTGCCGAGCTGCTCGGCCATGCCGTTGAAGCCCGTCGCCAGCTCGGCGATCTCGCGCCCGCCGCTGGCCGGGACGCGCTGGTCGAAATCGCCGGCGGCGATCGCCCGCACGCCACGGGTGAGCGCCCGTAGCGGCCGCACCAGCACCGCCGACATGAGGAGGCCGACCAGGATGGAGATGACGCTGCCGAGCACGAAGATGCCGAGGAACAGGCTCTCCTGCCCGAGCTGCTCGAAGAAACCGGCCTCGCGGCGCAGGCCGATGAAGCTGACACCCGCAAGCCCACCGTCGATGCGCGAAAGCCGGAATAGACGGCGCGATAGTTGCCGCCGTCAGCGGCCGGTTCAAAGATCCGCTCCTCGCCGGCCGCGAGCCGCGCGCGGATTGCCTTGGGGATAGCGGCGCGCCGATCCGGATGGGTCTGTACGACCGGCTGGAGCTGTCCGTCGAAATCGGCGAACAGGCGAACGTCGAGCGAGGTCACGACCTTGATGCCGCCGAGATGTGCCTCGTCGAGCCAGGTCCCGACCAGGACATTGGTCTGCTGGCCGTTGAGGTCCACGGACTGGACGGCGCCGGCCATGATCCAGCGCTTGCCGTCTGCCTCGATGCGGAACAGCCCTTGGCCAGTCTCGGTCGGAAGCGGGCCGATGCTGGTGAAGTCCCGGGTCTTGAACAGCATCTCGCCATTGGGCCGGTAAATCGCGATCAGGTCGTAGCCGACGGTACTCAGCACGGCGAATTCGCCCTCGGCGGCGCGCTGCATCTTCTGGTCGTCGGTCGTCTGCTCCAGCCGGCGGCCGACGACGCTCGCGACGCGCTGCGCCTCCTGCTGCGCTTCGGCGATATCAAGCGAGAAGAAACGGGAAGTCTCGCCGAGCCACTGCTCGACATTGTCCTCGAAGGCGTCCGAAATCAACTGGGCGGCGATATAAGCCGAGCCTAACATGGCGGGCACGCTGACCAGCATGAAACCGATCACCAGCCTGAGCCTGAGCGTGGTCATCTTTATGAGCATGCTGGGCTCCCAGTCCCGTTCGACGATGGTTTACCTGCCCGCGATGGCCAGGTTTCAAAACTGCCGCGACCCAATGTCGTCGTCGTATATCAGGCCGCCGAAGATGCAGCCTCACACCGCCCGGGTGAATGGTGCCACCGGTTCCGGCGTTGAACGACAAAGCTTGCGGTCCACGGGATCGGAGCCGCTGTTAGCCAACCTCCCGTCCTCACCAAGAACAAAACCTCCTCAAGAACTGGCGCAACCTTTCGTCGGGAGTGAATTGGTCGAAATGCAGCTCCTTCAGCCAGACGGTTCGGCCAAATAGTGCTGTACCGCAGCGGGCGGCCGCAATCTCTGCCCCCTCCGGAAGCGGACCAGCGGCCGACGAGGTCGGTCATCGTATCGGCGCTGTCCGGTAGAAGCCCGATCAGCGCGGCGGAACGGGTGCGATCCGCAAACCAGGGCTGCCCATTCTGCCCGCCGGGTAGGACTACTGAGGCGAATCAACGTGATGCAAACGGCAGAAGCTCAATCCGTTCGTCCTTTACCCAAGGCTTTGGCCGAACAGCTGGTGCAATCCATGCCGCCGACCTTCCAACTGACAAACTCAACCTTCGGTTTCCGAGCGCCGGTCATGGATCGTCTCCGCTTCTTGGCGATGCAAGGAGTGCTCTGTCCAAGCTGAGGTCACTAGAGGGTCAAGAGAAAAGTCATGCAGGACATCAAGAGTCACGAGGCTTATGAAATGCATGTCCGCGCCATCGGCTTCTGCCAAACGCAGCATCTGCCGCAGTTGTCGCATGGTCAGCTTCCACTCCGTGGGCATCACAATCTCCGTCGCGGTCGAAACGGAAATCGTCTGCCAGAGGAGCTGACCCAAGCCTCCCGTACGCCTTCAGGGTGTCGGCTCCAAATCGGAATGGCCTGCCGACTTCGCTTCCGAATACCCCGCCCGCTTCAATCGGAATCCGAACTTCGCGGACTTCATCGAACCCAGCGATCATGAGCCGCGCTGAAAGACCGGACCGCGGGACAAATGACCGCACCGTTCCCGGCCGATGAAATCAACTGAAAACGCCCTTGCACCGCGGGTCGTTCCACACATTTCGCGCCATAGTGGATCGCGCGTCATCGCAAAAATACGCTATCCCGGAGGACCTTGGCGTTTCGGCGGAGCACCGGCCAAAGCCATGCGCCCGAAGCAACGTATGGCAGAAGACGTTGGCGCGAGTAGAGGTCGATAATCCGGGCCACAATCTCGGGTGCCGCGATCGTAGGGGGAGCGGGGCCGTTCGTCTTCCGATACACGACCGTGGTTCCCTCCGGGCAGAAGCGCGGGTCCGGCTCGAGGCCGCTGCACAGGGCAGCGAGATTGAGCGTTTCTGGTACAAAGCCGTGCGTATGGCCGAAATGAAACCGCTCGTGCGGCCGCTTGTGCTCGGCGGCCATATGCGGAACGCTGACATAGAGAACACCATTCGGTGCGAGCCAACGCGCCAGTCGTCTCAACGCGTCCACGGGATCGCGCAAATGCTCGAGCACGTGATGGGTGGTGATGACATCGAAGTATTCCGGGGCAAAGCTTGCTTGACTCTCGTCCTCGATCACCGTCACCCCATACCGTCGCCGCGCGAAGGCAGCATAAGCGCGGCTAGGCTCGATCCCAACGACCTCACATCCGGCCTCTTGAACTAGTGCGATGAACTCGCCGGAACCGGAACCGAAATCAAGCACCTGTGCGCCTGGGCGGAGAGCCGGTGCCAGTAGCGCTGCACGCGCTCGAGCCTCCCGCAGACTGCGGGTGACATGGAACCGGGGAGGTTGACCGCCGAATGCTCCCTGATAGTCCAACCGGTAGCTATCCGCATAATACGATGCGAGCTCCTCGGCCGTGGGCATCGGATCGGTACGGATGAGGCCGCATTGCGAACAGCAGACGCTTGTCAGACGTTTCAGTCGGCGATCGATGCGTCCGATGATCACAGTCTCCCTCGAGCCACATAGATTGCATTGAACGCTCTGTCCAACATAAGGATAGCCCGTCCAAGGCACGAGATGGCGCAGCGTATACCAAACTGCAGGCATCGGGAGTTGAGCCTCCTCGGCTGGAACGGTTGCATTCGGTCGCGCTCCAACCGGACGAGGCTTCTCACCCAGGGACGAGCGCACGAACAATGCAGCAATACCGGTCCCGGGAGTTCGACCGGGACTATACGGATCGGTAATGTTCGAGGTCGCACTGATCTCGCGCGAGACCGGCTAGCAATCTCCGGTATTACGGAGGGCAAACACGGATCGCGCCGCCTTCACGCCTAAACGCACGCAATGTGGACGCGGTCAAAAGCCCCGGCGCGACTCGATCAGCAGCAAGCGCGAAGCAAAGACGTGTTCCTCAACCTCGGCGCACAGTCTGGGGCACGGGCCCGGCATATGCGCCTGTGGCCAACAGGGTGCTCGGAGAGCGGGCTCTCCGAAGACCTCGATGACTGACCTGATCGCGGAACTCGGGATGCCTTGCCCTCCGTGCATAGGCGACGCGCTAATTGGCGTTACAGGCGTTCAGCCATCGAGCGTCTTCACTTTTGGCGGCGACCGGATTAGCAGATCGCGGAACCATCGGCTTTCATCCTGCGAAAGCCGGCTCCCCGGTTAATTGCTGGCCGTCACCATGTGCGCTTCAAGGGGGGACTCCAATTCGGAGAACTCAGGAGTCGCCGGAAGCGAACCGAACCGCGACCCGCAGGCCTGGAGCGTTGTCGAGAACCTGCACCGTCGCGTGATGCACATCGGCAATCGCGGCGACCATGCTGAGGCCAAGGCCGTTCCCGGGCGTGATTCGGCTGCGCTCGAGCCGATAAAATCGCCGGAACGCCTTCGAACGCTCCTGCTCAGGAATACCCGGTCCATTATCGGCAACCTCCGCGACGGCTTCCGAGAACTGTCTCGTCAAATGCATCGTAATCAGCGCGCCCTGGGGTGTATGTTGGAGCGCATTCTCGACAAGGTTGGAAAAAAGCTGCGTCAGAAGCTCGCGGTCGCCGTGGACGCGGACCGTGTCCGCAATCTCGGCGCGGATGACGCGGTTACCGTCTTCAGCTGCAGGTCCATAAGCCTCGGCGACGGTTTGCATCACCTCCGACAAATCCACCGTTCGGAAGGCCGAACGTCGCGCACCGCTCTCGATGTGCGCGATACGCAGTAACGCTGAGAATGTCTGCAGGAGTCCGTCGGCTTCGTCGAGAGCCCGGTCGACCGCGGCTTGGTACTCAGCCCCAGTTCTTGCGCGGCCTCTCGCGACCTCCAATCCTTGGCGCAGGCGGGCCAGGGGCGTCCGCAGGTCGTGCGCGATGTCGTTCGAGACCTGTCGCACATTCTCCATCAAGCCCCAATGCGGTCGAGCATCGTATTGAGTGTCGCCGAAAGTCGGTCGAACTCGTCCCCCGAGCCGGTCAACTCGATGCGCTGAGAGAGATCGCCGCCAATGATAGCGTCGGCAGTCCGCGTCACAGCATCGACTCGCTTCAGGAGTGCGTAGGTCAGGAGCGCGCCGGTGCCAAAGCCGAGCGCCAGGGCGACCCCCAACGCGAGTAGGAATGCGTCCAAAATGACATCCTGTACGTCCTCGATGCTTTCGAGATCATCAGCGATGACAAGACGCGTGCCATCAGCCAGCGATCGCGCCGCCACCAGAATGGAATCAGACGCGTCTCTCTTGAATTGGCGTGTCTCCGTCTCAGTGGATGCGTCGGCGCCCCCCGCGTAAGCCGCAAGTCCGTGGTCACCAACAACAGTGCGATTGTCCCGGTCGAGTATCGCATAGCGCAGCCGGCTCTCTCGGGTGGCGAAACGGCGCTGCACACTCGACAGCAATCCGGTGCTACCCTCATGCTCAAACTCCATCGCAAGGGCGGCCACTTCGGCATCTACGCGCTGGCGAGCCTGCCCCATGAGCGCTGTCGTCACTGTGACCTCGGCAAGCCAGCCGATCAGTCCGACGCAGACGACGAACACGAGCGTGTGCAGGACCGCAAATCGAAAGCCGGTGCTGCGGATGATCTTACGGAGGTGCATGGAGGAGATAGCCCGCGCCCCGAACCGTCTCGATGAGTTCCGGCTCGAAGCCCTTGTCGATCTTCGACCGAAGCCGGCTCATATGGGTCTCGACGATGTTGGTCTTGGGATCGAAGTGAAAATCCCACACATTCTCGAGCAGCATCGTCCGCGTCACGACCCGACCGGCATTGCGCATCAGATACTCCAGCAGCCGGAACTCGCGTGGCTGCAGCTCAATGTCCTGGCTGCCGCGTCTCACCTTACGCGCGATCAGATCCAATGTGAGATCAGCTAGCCGCAACACCGTTTCGACACTGGCCATAGGAGGCCGACGCGACAGTGCGTTGACCCGGGCCGAGAGCTCGGCGAAGGCAAACGGCTTCACAAGGTAATCGTCACCGCCGGCCTCCAGTCCTTCGACGCGGTCTCCTACCCCGACCATTGTGGTCAAGAAGATGATGGGGGTCTTGATGCCTGCGCCCCGCACCGTCTTGACGATCCCCAAACCGTCCAGACCCGGCAACATGCGGTCGATGATCATGATATCGTACGTCTCTCCCGCTGCGAGGAAGAGGCCATCCCGTCCATTCGCAGCGAGATCGACGACGTGCCCTTGCTCCTCGAGCCCTCCCTTCACGTAGGCTCCAGTTTCGATGTCGTCCTCGATCACCAGGATCTTCATGGAGTACTCTTGACCTCTGGGCGGGACGGAGGCGTACCTTTTGCTCCTCGTTCAGCACGGCTCGCGTTCTGGTCGGATAAGAGCCTCGTCATGTGGACAGACCGTTGGCCGAGGTCGGACTTTACAGAGATCCGCAGCAATTGTGACACTTCTCCTCGCAAAATTGAGCGGCTCCGGGACGCTCAGGCCAACTTCACCAGATGGGCCAAACATGAAACTTTGCTCCGATCGACTGCGGCCCTCGCCATTGAACGTGCCTGTGACTTGCGAGCGCGAATCTAGAGGTGACAACCAGCCAAACCAAGCCCGGCAGTGCATACGCCCCGTGCTGATCCCACGTCTGCGGTTGGTTCGCGACCGCGTCGTAGAACCTCAGTGCGCCCCAAAACGGGTCGATTGTCTCGAACGCAGCGCCAAGAGATCTTGCTCCGAGCTCCTGATCCCAGACAATCGGGCTCGCCGCAAGCCCGAGCGCGCCAAGCGACAGCGACAACGCCCAAGGACCCGAACTGAGCCGGGCCGCTAACCCAAAAGCGAGAAACCCGAAGCCGAGCACGACGGGTGTTCCAACGGCAACGACCCCGAGCGCCTGCAGGGTAAAGCGGGAGGTTGTGCTGCCTAGTGCCCAAAGAGCAGGTACCGTCAGAATCAAGATTGCCCCCCATGCCGCGAGCGGTGCCGCGAGTTTGCCCCGGACGATTTGTCGGGACGACAGAGGGGCCACAAGCAACGAGGTCCACGAACCGCGCTCCTGCTCGCCCGCAATCGCGTCCGTACCTGCGACGGTCGCAAATACCGCCCCGAGCCCCGTGATCAGCCCGAGCAGAGTCGAAAGGGCCTGGTTGTTCAACATGTATGATCCGCCCGTCGCCTTCAGAATCAGCGCAAGGGACCCGAGGGCGAACATCACAAAAAGCCCCAGCAACCAAACCGATCGGCGCGGGCTCGTCACCGTCTCCAGGGCCTCCTTTGCAGCCAGTAAACGCACCGGGTGCAGGCCGCTTTCGAGACGCAACGCCGAAATGCAGCGCCCTTCCAGAAGGCTGGGTAATGTGATCATGCTGCCATTCTCCCCGGCGGCGAACTAGCCTCTGTGAGCTCGGCGTAGAGCTCCTGCAGTCCCTGGTTGGCACGCACGATCTCGACAATAGGCCAGCCGCGGAACATGAGCTCGCGCCAAATTTCATCGGCGCGCCGCGCCGGATCGACGCCGACCACCGTCCACTCACCTTCACGGCCGATCATCCGCGCCGGGCGGCTCGTCGGGTCATCATCTGGAATCGGGCCGGAAAGGCGCAGCCGGAATCTGCATCGCGGCCCCTGGTCGGCAAAACTCTCCGCGAGCATGCCTTCTGCGACCGTCCGTCCCGCGACGATGAACCCCAGATGAGTACAGACCCGTTCGATGTCCTCAAGGCTCTCCGTCAAGAGCAGAATTGCCGTTCCACCTCTCGCGATCGAAATCAGGATATCGTGGATCTCGCGACGCTCGCTTGCGTCCATGCCGCCGGTTGGCTCGTCGAGCACGAGGAGACGTGGGCTGCCGAGAACCGCCCTCGCGAGCCCGAGCCGCTGGCGCATATTCTGCGTGAATGCGTCGGTCCGAGTGGTGGCGAAGGTTGAAAGACCGACGAGCTCCAATGCGGAAGAGAGGTCGGTTCTTGTTGAACGTCGCCCACACAGGCGGGCATAGAAGGACAAATAGTCCTCCGCCGACATCCAACCGCAGAAGCCGTTCCGTTCGGGTAGGACACCAACCTCCTTGCGCGCAGCTGGTCCTGCCTCAGCGGGATCTCGCCCCAGCAGCTTCACTTCGCCTAACCAGGGCTTCAAAAGCCCGATGGCCGTCGCCAGCGTGGTGCTCTTACCCGCGCCCTTTGGCCCCACCAGACCGTAGATCTCTCCCGTAGCCACACGTAAAGAGACGTCATGGAGGATGGGAACGGCACCAATCGAAAGTTTGACTCTGTTAAGGTCAAGAATCACGGTTCTCTCCGAAGGGTGGTGCGGGTCACCTTGCGACGGCTAGGAGATGCCGCGAACGGATAACCAGCCGGTCACGGAAGCGGCGGAAAGGCCCTTAGGTAGAGCTTATTTTCTTGACGTTCGGCCCAAACAGGATCGGCTCGTCGTCGGGCGTACGACCCCGCTCGAGCGAAGGCCGCAATCGTCCTCGTCTTCGTCATCATGAGTCTCAAATGTGTCGGCGATCGTGCCCGTCTGTATGTCGACAATCGCTGCGTAAATCTGACCGTCCTTGAACGCGTCGATCGCATAGACTTCCTTGTCCAGATGAACCTCTATGGAAGCGACGGCCGCATTGCCGCCAACCTGGTGCTTAGCTGTTGTGATCCCCTGCGCGAGAGTGGTCTTCGCGTTGGCAGTGAGAGCCGCCGTCTGATCCACCGATTCAGCGTTCGCTCTCGGGATGAGCCACTGCAATCCCAACCATGACGGTTACCAGCAAACCGACCGACAGAGCGGCCGCACGAAACCTGCCGTTCATAGCATTCTCCCGCCCACGCGCCAGATTCCGCAGTATCGGCCGGTGCGGCTCCCCTCAGTTCGACTAGGACTATACGGTTTGGTAATGTTCACCGGACTGCGCTGCAGCTCTATAGCTTGGCCGTTCGAGGCTCCCGAGCAATCCCGACCGGAGCCGCCTCCCACGGCCCGACCCTAGATGCGCAGCCGAGCTCCGAGGCATCGTCATGGATTGACGCCGCTGTGCGGAACGAGACCGCGCCTGCAGCTGCGGTGCCAATCCCCTTACCATTGCCCCCTGGCCCGACCTTCGCGCCGCTCCTCGAGCCAAGGGCAGACAAGATCAGCAGCATCCGCACAACATTACCGATCTGTATAGCTCTTGGTCGCGCCAAGGCGTTCGTGGCGGAAGTTAGCATAGGCGAGAAGACAACGCCCGTGCGCAGCGTGCAGATCGCGGTCGGCAACGGTGTCTACTACGGCGGCGGCATGGCGGTCTACGACGCTGCCGGCATCGACGACCAGTGCCTCGACTTCTACAGCCTCGAGCCGCAGCACCTGTGGCGGCTGCCCTTCATCCTTTCGGCGTCTCGGGGAGGCCGCACTCGCGCCTTACCGGGCGTGCGCGCGTTCTGCAGCGGCCGCCCGCTTGAGATTCGCACACGTCCGGCGCTGCCGGTGAACACCGACGGCGAAATCACGACGGCGACCCCTGCCCGCTTCCAGCTCTTGCCGCGCGCACTGACGGTCTTCGCCCCACGTAACGAGCCTCGCAGAACTCACGGGAGCCTTGAGGTTGAGCTGGCACCTAGATACGATGCGGCACCCGCGCCATTTTGGCCGGTCCCACGCGTCGGACCTCGGGTTCCATGGCGTTGCCTGCCGGCAGGGGCGCATCTGGTGGCCGCTTTGAATGTGCCCAGGCAGGGCCGGAGCTTGAGCGAACACCGGAGACATTACTCGTGAAACGCTTTCTGACCCTGGTCGCCCTCGCCGTCCTTGCGACTGTTCCGGCCCTCATCCTGCGCGCGACGGGCTGGCGGCCCAGTCCAGTGATAGACGCCGCCGTGTTTGGAGTCGCTGTCCTCGCGGCAGGCTTCCTCTTGTCGTGGGGTGCAGAGGCGGCCGAGCAACACATTTCACAAGGATTGATCCTGGCGGCCGTCGCCCTCGTCACGGTCCTGCCCGAATACGCGGTGGACCTTTACTACGCTTACCAAGCCGGTCGTGCAGGCCTTGAGTCGTCCTATGTCCACTACGCCGCCGCGAACATGACCGGGGCGAACCGCCTCCTAGTCGGTCTGGCCTGGCCGCTGATGGTTTTCCTGCATTGGTTCAAAACCCGGCACCGCTCAATCGAGCTTGCGCCCGCCAATGCAATCGAGATCGGGTTTCTTCTTATCGCGAGCCTGTACGCCTTCGTCATCCTGTTCAAAGGGCGCATCACGCTACTCGACTTCGCCATTTTAGCCGCGATCTTCGCGGCTTACGTCTGGCGAGTGCGGCACCTGCCCAAGGCCGATAACCCCGACGAAGAGGGGGAAGAATCCGGCCCGGCCGCTGCCCTCAACACACTTGCTCCCGGCGCTCAATGGGCGGCGATGGGAGCGCTCGTCATTGTGGCGTGTGCCGTCATCCTCGCCTCCGCCGAACCCTTCGCCGAGGCCATGGTCGGAACGGGCCGGGTGATCGGGCTGAACGAGTTCCTTCTGATCCAGTGGCTGGCGCCGCTCGCCAGCGAAGCACCGGCAGTCTCGGTCGCGATCCTGTTCGTACTCGCAGGCCGGGCGGCGAATGGGCTCGTGACCATGATCAGCGATAAGATCAACCAGTGGACGCTCCTTGTGGGCATGTTGCCCTTGCGATGAGCATCGGCGCGGGCAGCGTCTCGGCGCTGCCGCTCGACGCGCGGCAGAGTGAGGAGTTCTTCCTGACGGCTGCTCAATCCCTGTTCGGCCTTGCGCTCCTGCTGCGCTTCCGTCTTGGGCTGACATCTGCACTGGCGCTCGCTGCGCTGTTCCTGGTGCAGGTCGGTCTAGCTTTCGCGTTCCGAAATGATGAGGCGCGCGCAATCGTGACGCTGACCTGGCTCGCGTGGACCTACTTGGGCCTGACCGCCATCATAGTGGCGGTGAGTGGGCGACAGCTCATGGGAGTACTGGCGACCGCCTTTTCCGAGCCACCTATCGCGACAAGCTCTTCCTGCCGCAGGAATATCGACGCATTTTCGATCGCCTCATCGAGCAGATCTCCGCAGGCAGGCCTGCAAGACCATGGTCGAGCTCCTGGCGCTGGCCCATAATCGTGGCTGCCAGCGCGAGCTGGCCCAGCAACTCGCCGGGAGACGAAGATGACGAGCGTCCGAACAACCAGCAGGCCCGCGATGAACGCAGCTGCGAACCCGATCGTGATGACCAAAATTCCACTCCCCCCAACGCTCCTGCGGTTCTTGTAAAGGTCGAAGATCATTGCCCCGAACTTGGTCGGCATCGCGCCGCGCGCCGGGCCCGCCTTCGTCGAGGCGTTGGCCGGAAAGAAGTTCCATTGCGTCGGGCCGGCAACCGCCGCCAAGATGGAGAGGCGAGGAATCCTGACCGGCGCCGATCTATAGGCGAAGCCGCTAGCCTTCCTGCAGGAGCATTTCGGGAAGTCGGGCTGCTGGTACTATCGGATCGCCGCGGGATCGACGAGCGTCCGGTCGAGCCGGACCGGGTCCGAAAATCGATCGGCGCCGAGGCCACCTTCGCGACCGACATCGTCGAGCGCGACGCCGCGCAGTCCGAGCTCACACCTCTCGTCGCGAAGGTACGGCGCCATTGCGAGGCCAAGCAGCTCAGCGCGCGTACGATGACGCTGAAAGTAAAATACGCCGACTTCCGGGCGGTGACGCGAAGTCGGACGGTCCCGGGGCCATTCACCGGGTCAGAGGAGGTCGAGTGGTTCGCCCAGGCGCTTCTCGATCCGCTGTTCCCGGTTCCGAAAGGCATCCTCTGATCAGCGTGACCGTCCCGACGCTCAACGACGCAGCGGCGACCCCGGTGTCCGATCCACAGCTCTCGCTGCTCTAGAGCATCGGACATTTAATCGGACGCATATCCGGCGTGTCTGAAGAAGTTTCGGCATTCGGCTGGGGTGAAGAGATTGCAGATGTCACCGACGGCCTTCCAGAGTGCGTCGAAGGTCCTGGCGGCGGCCTTGCGCAGGTGAGCCTTGAGCTTGGCGAAGGCCATCTCGATCGGATTGAGATCGGGACTGTAGGGCGGCAGGAAGAGGAACCAGGCGCCTCTGTCGGCGAGGCATTGGGCGGCGCGGTTGCTTTTGTGGACGGCGAGATTGTCGAGGATGACGATGTCGCCTTTCGACAAGGTCGGTGCGAGCTGGGTCTCGATGTAGAGATCGAATGCGATGCGATCCATGGCCTTGTCGACGATCCATGGCGCGCTCAGCCCGTGGCAGCGCAGGCCGGCGATGAAGCTCTGGGTCCGCCAATGTCCGAACGGGGCCGAGGCGGGAAGCCTCTCTCCGCAGCGGCTGCGGCCTCGCAGCCTGACCATTTTGGTGTTGATCGCGGTCTCGTCGATGAAGACGAGCCGGTGAAGCTCGATCCGCATCAGAGGCTGGCGGCGTATGATCCAGAGATGGCGCTGCTCAGCGATGTCAACGCGTGCGCATTCCGACGCCATCAGCGCTTTTTTTATATGTGAAGCCCAGCCGGCACAGAAGCCGGGACAGAACAGCCGGCGCCGCGCTCACCCCTGTCGCCTCGACCAGCCGGGCGGCCAGTTCCGGCATCGTGATATCGGGCGTGGCCTCCACCTGCGCCACAAGGAAGGCACTGTGCCCATCCAGCCTGCCGCCGGGCGGACGCCCCTGACGCGCAGGCCGTAGCGTTTTCAGACGTGACGCACGCTGAAGCAGCTTCACCGCAAAGCTCTCGCTCACCCCGAAATGCCGCGCTGCGGCGCGACGAGAATGCCCCGCTTCGACGAAGCCGGAGACCCGTGCGCGCAGATCATCCGAATAGCTGCGACCCATGATCCACCTCCACAAACGGTGAATCACAAACACAGCCTAAAAGGAATCATCCGATTCCGATTTCAAGTCCGACGCTCTAGCGTGACCGACCTGGACAGCTCAGGCAGCCTTGCCACGCGGCTTCCGCCGCTGTTGACCCAGGCCCATTTTCTTAGCCAGGCTGGAACGCGCCTCGGCATAGGCCGGAGCGACCATTGGGTAGTCAGCTGGTAGCCCCCAACGAGCCCGATACTGCTCGGGCGTCATGTCGTAGGCGGTGCGAAGGTGCCGCTTCAGCGATTTGAACTTCTTGCCGTCTTCGAGGCAGACAATGTGGTCTGCGGTGATCGACTTCTTGATCGGCACCGCCGGTGTAGGCTTCTCCTCAACCGCGGGCGCGGCCGCCTCCGAGCCCAATCCGGTGATCGCTGCGTGGGTCGTTGCGATCAGGTTTGGCAGCTCGGCAGCAGGCACGCTGTTATTCGAGACGTAGGCCGAAACAATATCAGCGACCAGGCCGACAAGAACGTCGTTGTTCTCTGCCATTGTGCTCTCCCGCAATGCCGGCGAAGCGCCCGCAGAAATTGGAATTAGCTGCTTACTATCTTCAATGAAGACAAACCGACTCGCTATTGTCTACAACAACATAGTCTCAACGAGCCCGCCACGGCCAGAGAGCTATCCACAATTTCCTGATCAGCCCATGAGGTCTCGATTGCTCGCCTGAGACATTTCCGCGCCGACATCGGTCGCAATGCGGCTCCCGACCGCCCGTGGCTACTCGACCATTTTCCGGTATCGATCCAGGGTGCGGCGCACGAGGTCGGCCTCGTCGAGCGCGACATGTGCGAAGTTCGCGACGATGGAGGCAACGCGCGTCCGCTCGCGCTCCTGATCGCCGTCAGGAACACTCGGTCTCACCTCGTTCCAAACGAGATCGAACGCCGCATGCGCGCGGGCGACGTCGATAGGATCGTTCAACGAAGAAAACGGCATGGTCCGATCATCATGTTCCGGTGGTCGCCTTCGCGAACCGCCGGATTGTGCAATCCCAGCATCCTGCGACGATGGCGCGCCTTTTTTTAGGAGATGCGACGATGGCGACTGGCACCGTGAAGTGGTTCAACGCCACGAAGGGTTTCGGCTTTACCCAGCCGGACACCGGCGGGCAGGGCGTCTTCGTCCATATCAGCGCCGCAGAGCGAGCGGGCCCGCGCGAGCTTCGCGACGGCCAGAAGGTCTCTTACGAGCTCCCCAAGGACAAGCGGTCCGGCCGGACCTCGGCCGAGCAGCTGCAGGCGCTGTAGTCGCGAGCTAGCGCAGCCAGAAAAGCGCCGCTCCCTCGAACCGGTCATTCTCTTACCCGCGCTGCGATCATCCTCGTCAAATCGTCTCCTGCCGAGGTCGGCCGCGCGGGCGGCACAATGAATTCGACGACAGATGCTTCCTTTCATGAGGTTGGGGTCTCAACCGATCGTCGCGAGGATCGGGAAGCGATCGAGCAGCCAGAACGCCAAGGTCGATAGGTGGCCGGACAGCATCGCCAGGCCGATCGCGATCATCACCAGGCCGGCAAGCACCTGAAGGGCGCGCCCGATCCGGCGCAGCCGACGCAGGCGGGCCGCAAAGCCTTCGGCGAACAGGGCCGCCAGCAGGAAAGGAAGGCCAAGGCCGAGGGAGTAGAGGCTGAGGAGCGCCACGCCATCGAGCGCGGTCGCGGATGCCGCGCTGACGGTCAGAATGGCGCCCAGGACCGGACCGATGCATGGGGTCCAGCCGAAGCCGAAAGCCACGCCGAGGAGATAAGCGCCAACCGAATGTCCGCCTCTGGCCGGGCCCTCGAGGCGCAGCTCCCGCTCAAGCCAGGCAAACCGGACGAGGCCCGTGGTGAAGATGCCGAAGACGATGACGATCACGCCACCGACGAGGCCCGCTTCATAGCGATAGCTGCGGAAGGCGTCCCCCAAGGCCGTCGCGCCCGCTCCCAGGATAACGAAGACAGTCGAGAAGCCGAGCACGAAGCTAACACTCAGGAATAGCGTCGACAGCCGCCGCGCAACGCGAGAGCCTGCCGGTCCCGTCTCGACGGCATTGCCCGCAATGAAAGAGATATAGCCGGGCACGAGCGGCAGCACGCAGGGTGACAGAAAGGAGATCGCTCCGGCCGCCAAAGCAGTCAGGACCCCGATATTTCCAATCTCGCTCACGGCTGCGCGCCCCGATTTCCGGGCTCGGACAGCGTGGGGACATGTCGGGAGATCTCTGAGATCAGCTCCGGCGAATCCCATTCCTTCGGCCCGACCCAGCGCAGCACCTCGGCGCCGTCGGGGCCGAGCAGGAGCGTGGTCGGAAGCCCCGTGATCTTGAACGACCGGACCGCCTTGCCTTCTCGGTCGAGATAGATCGTAAGGTCCTTGATGCCGAACTGTGAATAGAACGGCTTCACCACTTCGGCGCCGTCGCGGTCGACCGACAGCGCGACCACTTCGAAGGCTTTGCTCCCCATCTGGGCCTGCAAGCGATCGAGCGAAGGCATCTCGGTGCGGCACGACAGGCACCAGGTCGCCCAAATATTCAAGAGGATCGCTTTGCCGCGCAGCTCTGCGAGGCGAATGGACCGGCCGTCCGCGCGCTCGAACTTCAGATCGAGCGCGCGCCGGCTCTGCACTGGCGTCGACCGTTCCGACCAGATCGTACTGCTTCCGTAGACGACTGCAACGACACCGGGTATGGCCAGCATGGCCAGCAGGACGTACAGGCGGTATCTTCGTGGTGTCTTGTGAGCGATCAGGTCATCGCCCCGTGTTCGCTGCCTTCCTCCACCGGATTTGGGAGCCTCTTGCATCACTGCGTCCGAACTCCCCGATAGAGAGAGATGGAGCCACTTGGCGTCGCAATAACGGCCGTCTCCTCAACGTTTTGGAATCCCGCGCCGCGCATCAGTTCCGGAAGGACCCCACGGGCATTAGGTTCTGTGTTCACGCGCCCATCGAGATTCTGAATGATGCCTCTGAACAGAAACCGCATTATTTGCGTGCGCTGAAGGCCATAGTCCGCGATGTGAAGCTCACCACCGGCGGCAAGCGCAGCATACATCGCGGTGAGCGCTGCCACCTTCTCGGCCATCGGCACCTGATGAAACACAAGGCTGGACACGATCTTGGTCGGACGCCGCCCTTCCAGCAATACCGCCACTTGTCGCGCGAAGCCGACGTGCAGAACAACGGAGAGGCCGGCGGCTGACAATCGCTTCCGCGCTCGCGCCAGCACGGCCGGATCGGGATCGACCCCATTGAGCTGAGCGGCGGGGCGGCATTTCCCACACGCAGCAAAAGAGAACCCGTGCCGCAGCCAACGTCGAGAATGACGTCGCTGGCGGTAGGGCGCAGCTGTTCAATGAGAGCCCTGCGCCACTGACGCTCGCGAGTCAGCGCCGCGACACCGATGTCGTAGAAGGGGGTGAGCCAATGATGCCCGGCAGCAGGCGTGTAAGTCAGGTCAGGTGGCACGATCAGTCCTCTCCATTCGGCGATCATGCAACCTGTAGCGACTACAGGATCAATACCGAAAAGACGTTAGAGAGTGCGCCGCTCACATTGGCAACGCGGCAGGCGCCAGCCTCAAACGAGGAGCTCGTACGTCCCAACCTGAATCGCTACGAAAGATAAGCCATGGGAGTGCTTGTTTGCACTCCCATGGGCTGCCGTTCTGCGCTGCCGATTTTAGGCGACTACGTAGTGCGAGATGGGAAAATCTCGTATTGATGATTCGCGGTTTCGCCGTGCCCAGCTAGGCAATTCGATGAGGCGGTTATGCGGAGGCTTCTTTCGATTGCAACAGCGATCGACACGATTAATGCCGCCATGGCGAAAATCGTATGCTGGGCGCTGCTCGCAAACGCGCTGCTTATCGCAACCAACGCGATTGCTCGGAAGGTATTTTCAGTCGCCTGGCCGCTGGCGTTCGACATGCAATGGCAATTTTTTGCAGCCGTCGTGCTTTTGATGGCGGCTTACACGCTCCAACGCGACCAGCATGTACGAATCGATATCCTGGCGCAGAGGCTCGGCGAGCGCGGCCTCGCGTGGCTTGATTTGATTGGCATCGTCGCGGTGCTGCTGCCAGTCTGCATTGCGATGATCTGGATCAGCTGGCCGCAATTTGCCACGTCATTTCTCGCCAGCGAAACGCGTGCCAGCCGCGAAAGCATAAGCTCGCTGCCCGCGTGGATCATCAAGGGCTTTATCCCCGCAGGCTTCTTACTGCTCGCTCTTCAAGGTCTTGCCGAAGCCGTGCGTTGCGTGGCGGCGCTTAGGCGAATCGCGCCGCGACCACTGCAGCGGTTCCAACTGATCGAGAGGGAAAATTGACTGCCGAACCGCTCGCCCCAGCGATGTTGGGGGCACTCGTCGTCGTTTTGCTGGCCGGATTTCCCGTTGCGTTTTCGTTGGCAGCCGTGGCGGGCGTCTTCGGCGCTTTTGGCGTGCTTTCGGGCGCCTTTCCACTTTCCTTCCTAAGCGCGATGTACTTTCGCGTCCTGGGCATGTTCAACAATGATAACCTGTTGGCAATTCCCCTGCTCGTGCTCATGGGTCTGATCCTCGAACGGACAGGCATCGCAGAGGATATGCTGCTGGCGCTGAATCGTCTCTTCCGCAAGCTGCCTGGCGGACTGGCCTATGCGGTCATCATCGTCGGTATGGTCCTGTCGCCGATCGTCGGATTTGTCTCGGCCTCGGTCATCGCGCTCGGATTGATATCGCTGCCGGTCATGATCCGTGCCGGTTACGACAGCCGGCTAGCGACTGGCGTTGTCGCCGCCTCGGGAACGTTGGCCCAGGTGGTGCCGCCAAGCCTGGTCCTGATTGTGCTGGCGGAGCAACTCGAAGTGTCGCTGGTCGACATCTATCGAGGAGCTCTACTGCCCAGCATCGCGCTGGTCGCGCTTTACATGTTCTACATTTTCGCCCTGACTGCCTGGAAACCGTTTCTGGCCCCCCGGTTCTCGACACCAGCTGGACAGCCAGAACGGATTGGCGCTCTCGACTGCGGCTATTACTCGACGGCGCTCTGCCTATTGGTTTGGTTGTTTGCGTGCTGGCTTCGGTCGCCTTCGGCGTCGCAACACCAAGCGAAGCGGGCGCCATCGGCGTCAGTGCGGCGCTGGCGTTGGCTTTGGCAAAACGACGACTTAAGCTTGCAGGCTTGAAACAAGCACTCGTCGCGGCAGGCGTGCTTTGCTCCAATGTCGTCTTTCTGCTGATCGGCGCATCCTTCTTCACACTGGTTTTCCGTGGGTTCAACGGACACCTCATGATCGAAGCTCTATTTCAGCACATTCCGGCCGGTCAACTCGGGTTCGTCCTCGCAGTGAATGCGGCGGTCTTCGGCTTGGCCTTCTTTCTCGATTTTTTTGAGATCGCCTTCATCGTTCTGCCGCTGATCGCGCCGATCGCACACACTGCTGGCGTGGATGTCGTGTGGCTGGCTGTCCTGCTTGCGATCAACTTGCAGACATCTTTCATGCATCCGCCCTTCGGTATCGCCCTTTACAATCTCCGCAGCGTGACGCCCGCCTCGATCAAGACCGTGAGCATTTATTGGGGCGCCGTGCCGTTCGTGCTGATCCAGGCACTCACGGTCGTGCTTCTCATTCTGTTTCCGGCTCTCGTGCTTCGCAATATCGCACCTCCCCCTTCAGGCGGGGAACTTAACATCGAGCTTCCGCCGCTCGTGTTGCCTGAACCGGTATTGCGCTAGAAGAACCACTCGCTTTCCCGTCTTTTGGCCCACAGCGGCTATCAAGCCTGCAGGCGGATGATTTCCGCTTGAACCTGAAG
Source organism: Bosea sp. AS-1 (assembly GCF_002220095.1). Taxonomy (GTDB): domain Bacteria; phylum Pseudomonadota; class Alphaproteobacteria; order Rhizobiales; family Beijerinckiaceae; genus Allobosea. The sequence continues at coordinate 75,691 of NZ_CP022370.1, read as the reverse complement.
CGGCATCAGGTTGTAAGGCCCACACACATCGACGTTAACAGCATATCAGGCTCCTTCGCGCACGCTCCCCTTCATGCAGATTCCGGTCTTGCGCCCCTTTGTCAGATTGGCTGCCGTGCTCGCGCTCGGCGCCTCCGTCCTGTCCGGCTGCGTGGTCGGCGAGGGCGACACGCGTCACCTGCAGCCGCTGCCGGCCAAGCTCGTCTCGCAGATGTCCGCCAAAGGCATGACCGAGGCGGACCCGATCTTCGTGCGCATCTACAAGAAGGAGAGCGAGCTCGAAGTCTGGAAGCGTGACCGCAGCGGTAGATACGCGTTGCTGAAGACCTATCCGATGTGCCGGTGGTCGGGACAACTCGGGCCGAAGAAGCGGGAGGGCGACCGCCAGGCGCCCGAGGGTTTCTATACCGTCACGGCGGATCTGATGAATCCGCGCTCCCAGTTCTATCTCTCGTTCAATCTCGGTTACCCGAATCCATTGGAGCGATCGCAGGGCTATTCCGGGTCGGCGCTGATGGTGCATGGCGCCTGCACCTCGGCTGGCTGCTTCGCGATGACGGACGAGGGGGTCAGCGAGATCTATGGGCTCGCGCGCGAAGCCTTCGCCGGCGGCCAGGCCGGCTTCCAGGTCCAGGCCCTGCCGTTTCGGATGACGGCGGAGAACATGGCGCGGTACCGGAACAATGCGAACATCGCCTTCTGGCGCAACCTGAAGGAAGGTGCCGACCATTTCGACGCGACGCGGCAGCCGCCCAAGCTTGCCACCTGCGGCCGGCGCTACGTCTTCAACGTCAAGGGTGACATCAGCTCCTTCGACCCGGCTGGCCCCTGCCCGGCCTACGAAGTCGAGCCGGAAATCCAAGGCCTCGTGGCGGAGCGCCGCGCCCGCGATGAAAGCCGCATCGCCGAACTCGTCGGCACCGGACTTCCGGCGGCGGCCTTCGCCTATGCCGATGGCGGCATGCACCCGAGCTTCCGGAAACTGCTCAGGACGATGGGGCCCGAGCGGATGCAGGCCATGGTGTCGGGCAAGGTGGAGATCAGCCGCCCGGACGCCGCTCTGGCGGACCCGTTTGAAAGCGGCGACGCCGACGCGACCGGATCGCTTCCCCGGTGACTGATATCGTGGCCCCGTGACCCACGGGCACGACCAGCAAGGGCACATTCACAATCATGAGCAAGCGTTCGCTGTCAGCTGGGGATCGGCGCGCGATGATTGATGCTGCTGACGCACAGCAACGAACAATCAAGCGCAATCGGATCGTGCTGATCCTGCTCCTGGCCTTCGTTTCGCTCGCCTTCGCGATCAACCTCTATCACGTCACCCGCGAGATGCGCGGTCCGGCACTGCAGCAGCAAGGCCTCACCTCGCCAGCATCGACCTTCGTCCGCCATGCAAGCGCTTAAGTGGATCCGCTATGGCGCCTGGGCCGCCGTCGCCATCCTGGCCTTCGTCAGTGCCGCGATCCTGATCGGCTGGTGGCAGGTCGACGGCCCCGGCCGAAAGCAGATCGAGGTCGCTGCATTCGCCGCCGGCAGCCCGTTCACGCTCGTCAACCACAAGGGCGAGACCGTCACGGAAGCGACCTATCTGGGCAAGCCGACGCTGGTGTTCTTCGGGTTCACCCATTGCCCGGAGGTTTGCCCGACGACGCTGTTCGAGATCAGCAACCAGCTCGGCAAGCTCGGCCCCGACGCGGATCGCCTGCAGGTTCTCTTTGTCACGGTTGACCCGGAACGCGACACACCCGCGCAGATGGCGCTTTACCTGCAATCTTTTGATTCCCGGATCGTCGGCCTGTCCGGCACCCAGGCGCAGGTCGATGCCGCGCTCTCGGCCTACAAGGCCTACGCCAAGCGGATTCCGACTGATAATGGTTACACCATGGACCATACGGCGTCGGTCTACCTGATGGACGCCAAGGGCCGCTTCAAGAGTATGATCGACTATCATGAGGACGACGCGGCGGCGCTGGAGAAGATCCGGCTCTTGTTGAACGCGAGAGGCTAGCCACCAATGACAGCTTTCCCCGTCCTCTCGGACAAGCACGCCCTCGAGGACGGCACGCAACTCGCGCCGCGCTTCGACACCAATGGCCTGATCACCTGCGTCACCACCGATGCCGAGACCGGCGAGCTACTGATGGTCGCGCATATGAATGCGGACGCCCTGGGGCGCAGCATCGAGACCGGCGAAGCCTGGTACTGGTCGCGCTCACGCCAGCAGCTTTGGCACAAGGGCGACACTTCGGGCCAGGTCCAGACGATCGTCGAGATGCGCATCGATTGCGACCAGGACGCGCTCTGGCTTAAGGTCAATGTCGCCGGCGATGGCGGTTGCTGCCATACTGGCCGGTGTTCCTGTTTCTATCGCGCCAAGCCCCTACGCGCAGGCGCCGAAGCTCCGCTCATTCGCTTGTGTGCCGGCGCTTGAGGCTCCGTGTGTTGTAGCCCCCAAAAGCCCGGACATTTCTCACGGTGCTGCATGGGCCGCGATGAACTCGCGGGGTGAACGATATCCGAGCGACCTGTGCGGGTGAAGCTCGTTGTAGTGGTCGAACCATTCCGGCAGGGCGAGCATGACGGTTTTGGCATCGGGGATGGGATTCACCGAGACGTAGTCGCGCTTGAAGGTTCGCACGAAGGCTTCGGCCATGCCGTTGCTCTGCGGGCTCTGGACCGGAGTTGTGAGCGGCTCCAGGCCGATATCGCGGGCAAAGCGGCGGGTCGGACCTGCGATGTAGCAGGAGCCGTTATCGGTCAGCCATTCGATGGTCTGCGGCAGGCGGTTGACCTTGCCGAAGCGGTGCTCGACGGCGGTGACCATCAGGTCGCAGACATCTTCGCCCTTGATGCCCTCGGTGGTGGCGACATGGCCAATGGCTTCCCGGTCGCAGCAATCGAGCGCGAAGGCGACGCGGACCTTTTCGCCGTTGTCGCAGCCGATCTCGAAGCCGTCCGAGCACCAGCGCAGGTTGGAGCGTTCGACGGCGATGCGGCCGTCGTGACGGCGCTCGACCCCGCCAGCATGGCGTTCGAGCAGAAGGCCATGGACCTTCATCACCCGATAGACGCGCTTGCGATTGGCGGGCGCACGGCCCTCGGTCAGGGCTTTGCGGCGCAATCTGGCCCAGACGCGAGCATAGCCGTAGGTTGGCATGTCCTCGATGACCGTCTCGATCTCGGACAGGAGCGCCTCTTCCGGCAGGGGCGGACGGCCTCTGCGCTGGGGAGAGCGCCCGGCCGTCCGCTGCGCCAGCCGGGCGGCGAGATGCGAACGGGCCACGTCCAGCGTCGCGGCGACGGTGTTCATGGCAAACCGTCCTTGGGCAGCGACAGCGACCGCAATCTCCGTTTTTTTATATCCTCCGCCAGTTCGAGGGCGTCCTTCAGGATTTCCACCTCCAGGGTCTTCTTGCCCAGGAGCCGCTGCAATTCGCGGATTTGCTCCTGCTGCGCCCGGAAGGCGGAGGCCGGGACCACTTCCTCCTCGGCCGCCGTCGCGGTCAGCGCCCCTTGCTCGGCAAGCCGCCGCCACGTGAAAAGCTGGTTCGGCGACACGCCGCACCGGCGTGCCACAAGGCTGACCGTGACACCCGCCTCGCGCGTCTGCGCGACGATCTCCAACTTCTCCGCAACCGACCACCGGCGACGCCGCTCAGGCCCGGTCAGGACCTCAACCTTCGGATAAGAACCAGTCATAGACACGACATTACTCCCAACCCTTATTTTAAGGGTGAGACCTGTCCGGGGAATTCGGGGGCCGTTTCACCGTGGCATGTTAAAGCCGACTGCTAGGACCCGGTCGTACAAGACCATGCCCGCGGCCATGGCGGCGACGAACAGGAGGACAAGCGGCAGCCCCATCAAAAAGGCGGAAATGGCCGGTCCCGGGCAGAAGCCGGCGAGCCCCCAGCCGATGCCGAAAATCGCCGATCCTATGAGAAGGGGCGCGTCGATCTGCGTCTTCTCCGGCAAATGAAATCGTGCATCCAGAACCGGCTTCGTCATGCTGCGCTGGAGCACGACGCCTGGCATCGCGACGAGCACCGCACCGCCGAGCACGAACATCAGGCTCGGGTCCCAATCGCCACTCGCGATGTCGAGGAAGCCGAGGACGCGCGCGGGGTCGACCATCCCGGATAGCGACAGGCCGAAGCTGAATATCGCGCCCGCAAGCAGGGCGATGGCGGGGCGGGCAAAAATGGGACCGCTCATCTCAGCAACCCCATGCTTGTTGCCGCGACGATCCCAGCAGCGAGGAAGGTAGCGGTCGCGGCAAAGGAGCGTTTCGAGAAGCGGGCAAGGCCGAGGATGCCGTGGCCGGACGTGCAGCCCGAGCCCATACGGGTGCCGATGCCCACGAGCAAACCGGAGGCAAGGACAAGGGGCCAGGTGGTTGCGATGGTCACGGCCGGGAATCGGCCGAAGGCTGCTGCGTAGAAGAATGGCCCTGCGAGAAGACCAACGACGAAGGCTGCATCGGCCCAAACGGGTCTGCCGCCGAGCAGGTTTCCCAGGATGCCGCTGATGCCGGCGATCCGACCGTTGGCGACGAGCAGCAGGACGGCGGAGAGACCGAGCAGCATGCCGCCAAAAAGCGCGGGCAGGTAAGGCGTCATCTCCGCCCCTCCGGACTGCAAAAAATGGCATAGAGTGCCGTGATGAGCTGAGCCGCCTTTTCCTCCGACAGGCGATAGAATATCTGCTTGGCCTCGCGGCGCGTTTGCACGACACCCGCCTCGCGAAGCACGCCGAGCTGCTGCGAAAGGGTCGGCTGACGGACGCCGAGCTCCTCCTCCAACTCACCGACCGAGTGCTCCCCTTCGGCCAGGGTGCAGGCGAGCATCAGCCGCACGGGATGTGCCATCGTCTTCAGAAGGGACGCGACCTCTTCTGCCCGGCTTGCCATCTCCTCCGGCGGCATGGTGGCGGACACCGATTTTTCGATTGCAGTCACCGTGTCGCCCCTAGCGCGTCGAGCGGAATTTTCAGGTAGCGCCGGCCGTTGTCCTCCGGTTCGGGGAGCTGGCCGGCGCGCACGTTCACCTGAAGTGCATGGAGGATCAGCCTCGGCATCGGCAATGTCCGGTCCCGCGCTTCGCGCAGCGCCACGAAGCTGTCCTCGGTCATATCGACGAGATGCGGGTTGGAGCGCTTTTGCTCGCTCACCGTGCTCTCCCATTTCGCATGTCGCCCGCCCGGCTGGTAGTCGTGGCCCGTGAAGATGCGGGTCTCATCGGGAAGCGCGAGAATCCGCTGGATCGAATGCCACAGAACCTTGGCGCTACCGCCTGGAAAATCGGCGCGGGCCGTGCCCGAGTCCGGCATGAAAATCGTGTCATGGACGAAGGCGGCGTCGCCGATGACGTAGCTGACGGAGGCGAGCGTGTGGCCGGGCGAAAACATCACGCGGCCTTCAAGACTGCCGACCCTGAATGTGTCGCCGTCCGAAAACAGTTGGTCCCATTGCGATCCGTCTGTCGCCAGTTCCGGCCAGTTATAGATGTCCTTCCAGAGCTTCTGTACCTCGACAACGCGCGCGCCGATCGCCGTCGGCGCACCGGTTTTCTCCTTCAGATAAGCGGCGGCCGAGAAGTGGTCGGCATGCGGGTGGGTGTCGAGAATCCATTCGACCGTCAGTCCTTCGGCCCGCACATAGTCCAGGATCGCATCGGCATGAACAGTCGCGGTCGCGCCGGACTTCTCGTCGAAATCGAGTACAGGATCGATCACGGCGCAGGCGCCTGTCGCCGAATCGGAGACGACATACTGAATGCTGCCCGTACGCGCGTCGTGGAAACCCACGACGCGCGGAACCTTGGCGTCCTGCCGATCAAGCCAAACTGCGGCGCCGGACAGGTCGAAGCCGTGGCCCTTTCCGAAGATCTCGACCTCCCCGCGCTGCATTCGCCCGTCGAGCACCTCACCGATCGCGTAGAGGGTGAGCGCCCGCATCCCGCTCTTGCAATGGGCAAGGGTCGGCCCTTTCGCCTTCTTCATCGCTTCCTGAAATGCACGGACGTCGGCCTCGGTGATGGTCGGGCCGGTGACTGGTACGAAGGCATAGCCGAGGCCGGCCGAACGCGCGGCGGCGGCTTCGGCGGCGTTGCCCGGTTGCCCTGCCTCTTCACCATCCGGTCTGGCGTTAATGACGGCGGCAAAGCCTTGTCTTGCGAGGTCACTGAAGGCAGCGGGATCTGGTTGGGCCGATACCGTCAGACGATCATCAATGGTCACGGTGTTCATCAGCGCAGGCTCCTGATCATCAAACATTATACGATTACATATAATGTATAATGATGGAAATCAAGGTGGCACCGCCTGCGCTGCCACCGACACTCTGATGAGCAACCTTCTGATGGTCGCGTGGCAGCAGCTCTGACCCATATGCGCCAGCCCCGGCAAATGGCACGGGTCAGGATCATCTTGGCGTACGCCGCCTCTGGGTGTCCCGGAGACTCCGAGCCCAATCCTGACTGGGGTGAGGGTTGGTGGTCTTCTAGTCCTTTTGAGTCAACACACTCGCGCGCCGCGCGTCGCGCGCTTCCTGCAAGATCTCCCAGCCACCCTTGAGCACGAGCCCGCCGACGACCAGGCCGATGATCAGGTCCGGCAGCGGAGATGCGAAGAACATCACCGCAGCGCCGGAGACCGCTATGCCCGCATTGGCCAGCATGTCGTTGGTCGTAAAGATCCAGGACGCCTGCATATGGACGCCCTGGTCTCGATGCGAGCGCAGCAGCCGAAGGCAAATCAGATTTGTCGCCGCATTCGCGACGGCCGCGACTATCATGGCAAGACCGATCGGCTCGGCGCCAACGAAAAACCTGCGCAGGACCTCGGCCAGCAACCCGACGCCTAAAATGATCAAAAGCGCGCCGGACAAAGCGGCAACACGCGACTTAGCCGCGACGCTCCGTCCGACGGCGTAAAGGCTCACCGCGTAGACGCCGGCATCCGCCAGATTGTCGAGCGCCGCGCCCAGCAAACCAGTCGAGTCCGCAACAACGCCCACCGTCCCCGCTACGACCACCTGCAAGCAATTGATAAGCAGCACCCAGATCAATGTTCGACGTTCGGCCACGTCGCTTGGGTCAAGTTCGATCTCGGCTTCCTCGTTGCGACGCTCAGAGGCCATGTCAGCGCTCCGTCTCACCCGATGGTTTCTGGACGCCGAACACCGATCGGAACGGCCGCAGGGACCCCGCCAGCAGCAGCGCAACTCCGATGCTGATCGCCACATCCGCCATATTGAAGGTAGGCCAATGCCAATCGCCGACATGAAAATCTAGGAAGTCGGTCACGGCTCCTTGTCGCACGCGGTCAACGACGTTGCCGGCGGCTCCGCCGGCAATCAAGCCGAGGGCGACCGTCTCGACCATGTTCTCGACGCGCAATGCCCAGACGAGAAGCCCGGCTGTGATCGCCACTTTAATGGCACCCAGTACCAACGGACGCTCAAGAAAGACGTCCTGGAACATCCCGAAGCTGACTCCGGGGTTGAAGCCAAGCGTCAGGTTGAAAAATGACGTAATCTCTATGACGCGCGGAGGCGCCATCACCACCGTCACGATCAGCCACTTCGTGACGACATCGACGAGAAGAGCGGGGACGAATGCGAAGCCCAACCACATCGCACGCTGTCCAACGGACGCTACCGCCACGGTATTACTTTCCTTGCAGGTCATTTTTCATTGACGTCCTGGTGACGACGGTCGCCCAATCTTGACGACCGTCGATGCGTTTTCAGTGGGCAGATGCCGGGCGCATCCCTGGCTGATGGCGCTCACTGGCAGGAGAACCGGTCCCCACTGATGGACCGGCCTTTGGTCCGCCTTGGTCGCGATTGAGAAGGCGCAACCCGTTGAGAACAACCAGCAGGGAGGCGCCGACATCCGCAGCGATGGCGCCCCAAAGCGATGCCAGGCCGAGCACTGTCAGGACCGTGAAGAGGAGCTTCACCGCGATCGAGAATGCGACATTCTGCCGAATGACTGCGAGCGTCGCGCGCGAATGGCGCACCAGCCAGGGCAGCCTCGAGAGATCGTCCGACATGAGCGCAACGTCGGCCGTCTCAATTGCCGCGTCGCTGCCCATTGCGCCCATGGCAATCCCGAGACTGGCACGGCCCATCGCCGGTGCGTCGTTGACCCCATCGCCGACCATGGCGACAGAACCATAACGCCGTACGAGATCCTCGACGGCTGTGACCTTGTCGCCGGGTAGCAGTTCCGCCCGAACCTCATCGATGCCGGTCTGCTTGGCGATCGCATCGGCGGTTGCCTGATTGTCGCCCGTGAGCATCACCACCTTTTCGACGCCGGCCCGATGCAGCGCGGTGACGATATCCTTGGCTTCTGCGCGCACGGCATCAGCAACGGCGATCAGCCCCCAGACCTCTTCGCCGTCACCGACCGCCACGACAGTACGACCGGCGCCAGACAGGGTGTCGGCTTGATCCAGAACGGCTGGCGAGCCGATCTTCCGTTCATCGAGATAGCGGCGCGACCCAAGCCAGACCTCGCGACCGGAAATCCGACCGGTCATACCCCGGCCGGTGATGGCCTGCACCGCGTCGGCTGGCTGGGCAGCAAGGCCGCGTTCCGCGGCTTTAGCCAGAATGGCGCGCGCGATCGGATGCTCGCTGCGCGCCTCAAGGGCTGCGGCCAACCGGAGAACGTCATCCTCGCTGCGGCCGACGAGCGGCACCACGTCAACCACTCGCGGACGCCCCTCAGTAAGGGTTCCGGTCTTGTCCATAGCGATGGCCTTCAGCTTGGCCGGAGTCTCGAGGTGGACTCCGCCCTTTACCAGGACACCCTGCTTCGCGGATCCGGCGAGAGCGGCTACGATGGTCACCGGTGTCGAGATCACGAGGGCGCAGGGACAGGCGATCACGAGCAGCACGAGCGCGCGATAGAACCAGACCTCCCAGCCAGCGCCGAGCAGCAGCGGCGGGACGAGGAAAACTGCGATGGCGAGAACCATCACGACAGGCGTGTAGACGCGCGCGAACTTCTCGACCCACTGCTCGCTCGGTGCGCGCCGGCTCTGTGCGGAGCCGACCATGCGGATGATCTGCGCAAGGGTCGTATCGTTCGCCGCCTTGGTGGTCACGACGTCGAGGGCGCCCTCGCCATTGATGGTGCCGGCGAACACCTCATCGCCCACGGTTTTGAACACCGGAACGCTCTCGCCGGTGATGGGCGCCTGATTGACCTCGCTCTCACCAGCTGCGACGCGACCATCAAGGGGAGCTTGTCGCCGGGACGAATAATGATGTGCGAGCCGACGCGAATCTCGGCGGCCGGTACGTCACGCTCAGATCCATCGTCGAGCTTAACCCGTGCTGTCGGCGGCGCCAGCTCCATCAAAGCAGCCACCGCTCGCCGCGCGCGACCGAGGCTCCACGCCTCAAGTGCCAGGGCAAGCGCGAAGAAGAAGGAAACCGTAGCGGCTTCGAACCACGCGCCGATCCCGATCGCGCCCACGACGGCAACCACCATCAGGAGGTTCATATCCGGGCGGAACCGTCGCGCCGCGAGCCAGGCCTTAGGCGCGACGTAGCGCACCGCACAGAGCACTGCGAGGGTATAGAGGATAATGCTCGGCAGCGGCGTCGAGCCCGCAGCATGTTCGCCAGCCTCGAACGCCGCGATGATGCCGCCGCCGAGCCAGGCGTGAACCGCAAAGCCGAGCGCGGCGAAGACGCCGCTCGCGGCGGTCAGCCACGACTGTATGCGCCTGCGACGCTCTTCTGCCTGTGCCGCTTCGCTGCTCGCCCCTTCGATCCAGGGCTCGGCTCGCAAGCCGGCGCGCCCGACGGCTTTCTCGATGCTGGCCTCCAGCGCAGCGTCTGGCACCATGTCGATCGACATGCGGCCGTTGAGGAGGTCGAAGGCGAGTTTATCTTCGCCCACGAGCGGACCAACCTCGCGCTTCAAGGCCGCGATTTCGTCGGCGCAATCCATCCCGTGGATTCGATAGACAACGCCGCCAGGCTGATTGGTCGGAAGTGGCGGTGCAAGCGCCTCCTGAGCTTGGCCCGCACAGCCGCATCCGGATCCGGCAGTTTCGGAACAGGCAGCCTCAGAAACCGCCGGCGGCGACCACGGCTCAGCTCGCATGCCCGTTCGCGCGACTGCTTCCTCAATCTGACGGAGTGTTGCCCCGCTCTGAGGCGCAACGGTCATCGCGCCCTGCGAAGTGTCGAAGGCAAGATTGTCCTCACCGACGAGCGGCCCCAGCTCCCTCGTCAGGGCGGCCACCTCATTCTTGCAGTCGAGGCCACGCACGCGCAGCAGCATGGCCTCGGCCAAACCATTTCGGATGAGAGAGCCGGACATTCCGGTCTTTGAGATGCCGCTCACGAGCTCGTCGATCGAGGCACGCTGCTGAGGCGCAACCGTCATCAACCCCTTGGCCGTATCGAAGGCGAGCCGGTCTTCACCACCAACGAGCGGGCCGATTTCGCGCTTGAGCATCGCGACCTCGTTCTTGCAATCGAGCCCATCGACCTTGAACAGCCACGCGGACGCCGAGGACGTGTCCGGCTCAGCCAGCAGCTGCGCCCGCATCCCGGTGGAGGCGACCGCCTGCTCGATGGCATCGCAAGCTGGAAGGCTCGGGACGGTTGCTTCCATGACACCGCCTTTGGTGTCGAACGACAACCTGTCCTCACCACCCACGACCGGGCCGACCGCAGCGCGAAGCAGGCGAACCTCGTTTTGACAGTCCAAGCCCTCGACCTTGAAGCGCAACGTGCTTGAGGTGCTTCTCGTCCCGGCATCAGTGGCCATTTCGGTCTCCTCGACTGCTAAATTATCTGGGCTTAGCTCAAGCCTGTTAGCGCACCATACATTCTGTAGTCGCTACAGGATCAAGAGGTCATGAGCCGAATTTATGGCCGTCTCACGAGCGGCAGATGTCAGCGTCCGACAGCCACCAAGCCGACCGCCACTCCGTAGCTCACGATGATAGACGCGGCGGTAAGGGCCATGCCGAAAGCCCGACCTGATGCTCCTTTGGCATAGCCGAAAGCAAAGGCCACCCGACCGGCCAAAAACAGAGCGACCAGCAGAGGGATGAGTACCAGCTCGGGTCCTCGCAACAGCGCTGCAAGTGTTAGGTGGGCGCCAAAGGCCAGAACCGTCTGCTCCAATGAATTCTGCAGCACCGCAGCTCGCACGGCGATTGCTGGGCTGGGTTGGCCAAATGCCGAGCCCCGTATATCTGCTGGCGAATAGAACCGTCCTCTGCTCACCGCGCCGACGCAGCCAGCAAGCCAGAGGAACATGAGAATATCAGCCTTCAGCGTGAACGCGACCCGCTCACCGAGGCCCATCTCCGGGTTGAGGCGGAGCAACCCAGGAGGCAGCCAAACATACCCGGCCGTAAGGACGATCGCCGCAAGAGTGAGCGCGGCGGCGGAGCCACGGATGATGCCCATCTGGTCCGAACTAAAGGCCCTGGCCATTCTCCTGCTCCTCTTATGCCCTCCGCTGAGTGGCGCGATCAGGTGACGTACCGGGAAGCGGCCGATAGCCGCGCCTGTGTTCACACGTCTCCAGCCATTTGCTATATCTACATCCTGTAGTGGCTACAGGATCAACCCTCGATTATATCCATGGCTGGACTATCCCGACGCGGCGGCGATCAAGGCCGCCGCGCTCTTGGTTGAAATCGCGCAGCGCAAGAATGGAGATAAGACCGTCGATGAGCTTCTATTCCATCTGTCAGCACGGGTTCGTCCGCCATCCCGGCGACAACGTCGCTGAGACGCTCCGGCCCACCGCGCGACGGCGCATGCCAGGTGTCGCGCTGATGGCGTCAATCGCCCCTACGGAATGAATCCGCCATGATCACCATCGGAGCTTTGTCACAACGGACAGGCGTCAATATTGAAACAATCCGCTACTACGAGCGGATCAACCTCACCCCAAAGCCGCCCCGCACGGAAAGCAGACGCCGGCTTTACGGAGCCGAGGACGTACGACGTTTGACATTCATCCGGCATTCCCGGGACCTCGGCTTCGATATCCCGGCCATTAAGAGAATGCTTGCTCTGCAGGAAAGCCCGGAGGCCTCTTGTGACCAGGTCAGCCGAATTGCCACGGATCAGCTTGAAGCCGTCGAGATCAGGATAGGTCGGCTTCTGGACTTAAGGGCGAGCTCATTCGAATGATAAAATCGTGCGACAACGGGAGCGTCGCATCGTGTCGGATTGTGGAAGTCCTCGCTGATCCAACTATCCCGCAAGACGCATCGTGAATCGCCCACCGAATGAAAGCTCAGCAAAGGTTGCGAATACCCTTCTTGTACCGGCTGCGGATTCGTCCCGTCCGACTCAACCGACCATGGCATTCTCTCTCTCTTGCCGCGGGGTCATCGCTAACGCGTATAGATCAAATCTGTTGCAGCCCGCGATAGCGGGCAAACAGGCGCTGCTCTCCGGAGGCGAAGAGGACGACCTCGTAAATCTGAGGCGCCTGGCCCGGGATCTCCATTCCGGGCGAGCCGACCGGCATGCCCGCGACAGCGATGCCCTTCACCCGCAGCCGCTCGACCAGCAATCGCTTGATCGCCTCGGCCGGAACATGACCTTCGACGACATAGCCGTCGATCTCGGCGGTATGGCACGATGCCAGGGCATCGGGCACGCCAAGCCTGGTCTTGAGCGGCATGACGTCGGGAACCTCGACCACTTCGACCGGAAAGCCCGCGGCCTTCACATGCGCAATCCAGTTGCTGCAACAGCCGCAGTTCGGGTCACGAGTCACGGTCATCTTCGGGAGCGCCTCGGCGGCCAGTGACGGAGGCGACAGCGCGAGCGCCGCGGCTGCCTGCGCAGCGCCGATCATCAGCGCGCGGCGGGATGGATAGAGCTCGGTTGGCATAATTGTCTCCTTTGCCTTGGCTGTGTCTTCCTCCGGTCGTGCGCGCATCCAGCGCCGTCACCGGAAGAAGACGTATTTCACGAGCGCTGCGATCGTGAGCACCAGTACTGCGATGCCGAGTAGGCCGACGAGGCCCATGCCCCAGCCCATACCGCTCATCATGTTGTGCATCATTGGCTCCTCCCTCATTCGACAGCCGCAGCGAAGCTTGCCGGCGCGGATCCCGATGTTGCCTTATCGGTCACAGCGGCCGCCGGCAGCCGCCAGCCCTTGATCAGGCCGTAGATCGCCGGGATCACCAGCAGCGTCAGCACGGTCGAGGAGACCATGCCGCCGATCATCGGCACGGCGATGCGCTGCATCACCTCCGATCCCGTGCCGGTGTTCCACAGGATCGGCAGCAGGCCGGCCATGATCGCGATGACCGTCATGATCTTGGGCCGCACGCGCTCGACCGCGCCCAGCATGATCGCCTCCTGCAGATCGGCTCGCGTGAATGCTCGCCCCTCCGCCGCGCAGCGCGCCTGCACCTCCTTCAGCGCGTGGTCGAGATAGATCAGCATGATCACGCCGGTCTCGGCCGCAACACCGGCGAGCGCGATAAACCCGACCGCAACGGCGACCGACATGTTGAAGCCGAGCCACCAGAGCAGCCAGACTCCGCCGACCAGCGCGAAGGGCAGCGAGAGCATGACAATGAAGGTCTCGGTCAGCCTGCGGAAGTTCAGGTAGAGCAGCAGGAAGATGATCGCGAGCGTCACCGGCACGACCAGCTTGAGACGCGCCTCGGCCCGTTCGAGATACTCGAACTGACCGCTCCAGGCGATGCGGTAGCCCGCGGGCAGCTTGATGCTCTGCGCGATCGCGTCCTGGGCATCGCGGACATAGCCGCCGAGGTCACGCCCGACAGTGTCCACGAAGATATAGACCGCGAGCTCACCATTCTCGGTGCGGATCGAGGTGGCGCCACGCTTGCGCTCGATGCTCGCAACCTCGCCGAGCGGGACGCTGGCGCCGGACGGCGTCGAGATCTGGACCTCGCGGGCGATAGCCTGCGGATCCGAACGCAGGTCGCGAGGGTAGCGGATGGCGACCCCATAGCGCTCGCGGCCTTCGACCGTCGTCGTCACGGTCTCGCCGCCCATCGCCATCACCACGGCATTCTGGACGTCGCCGACGGAGAGCCCGTAGCGCCCCAGCGCAATCCGATCCGGCACAATGTCGAGGAAGTAGCCCCCGATGACACGCTCGGCATAGGCACTGCTCGTTCCCGGGACGGCCTTGAGCACGGTCTCGACCTGGCGCGAGATCGACTCCATCTGCGCTAGATCGGTGCCGAAGACCTTAACCCCGATCGGCGTGCGGATGCCGGTCGCCAGCATGTCGATGCGTGCGCGGATGGGCTGCGTCCAGGCGTTGGAGATGCCGGGGAACTGGAGAGCCTTGTCCATCTCCGCCTTGAGGCTGTCGAGCGTGACACCCTCGCGCCAGTCCGTCTTGGGCTTCAGGTTGATGATGGTCTCGAACATCTCGGTCGGCGCCGGGTCGGTTGCCGTCTGGGCGCGTCCGGCCTTGCCGTAGACCGAGGCAACTTCCGGGAACGAGCGGATGATCCGGTTCTGGGTCTGGAGCAGCTCGGCCGCCTTGGTGACGGAGATCCCGGGCAAGGTGGTCGGCATGTACATCAGCGTGCCCTCATCAAGGGACGGCATGAACTCCGAGCCGAGCTGCCGCGCTGGCCAGAGGCTGAGCCCGAGGACGGCTACCGCAGCCAGGATCGTCAGGGTCTTGGCCCCGAGAACGCCGCGAATCATCGGACGGTAGAGCGCGATCAGGCCGCGATTGATCGGGTTGCGGCTCTCCGGAATGATCCTGCCCTTGACGAAGATGACCATCAGCGCCGGGACGAGCGTCACCGACAGGAGCGCGGCCGCCGCCATGGCGAACGTCTTGGTGAAGGCGAGCGGCCCGAACAGGCGTCCTTCCTCCGCCTCCAGCGTGAAGATCGGCAGGAAGGAGACGGTGATGACGAGCAGGCTGAAGAACAACGCCGGGCCGACCTCGCTGGCCGCCTCGATCAGGATGTCGATACGAGGCTTGTCCGGCTGAGCCCGTTCCAGGTGCTTGTGGGCGTTCTCGATCATGACGATGGCGGCGTCGATCATGGCGCCGACGGCGATGGCGATGCCGCCGAGGCTCATGATGTTGGAGCCAAGCCCCAGCGCCTTCATCGCCGCGAAGGCCATCAGGATGCCGACGGGCAGCATGATGATCGCCACCAGGGCGCTGCGCAGATGCAGAAGGAACACGATGCAGACCAGGGCGACGATGATGCTCTCCTCGATCAGCGTGCCCTTCAGCGTCTCGATCGCCCGCTCGATCAACCCGGAGCGGTCGTAGACCGGCACGATCTCGGCCCGCCCGGCAGGCTCGCCGCGACCTCGGCAAGGCGCGCCTTGGCGTGTTCGATCACTGCCAGCGCGTTGGCGCCGAAGCGTTGCAGGATGATGCCGCTGGCGACCTCGCCATCGCCGTTGAGTTCGGTGATGCCGCGCCGCTCATCGGGACCGAGTTCGACGCGGGCGACATCGGAGAGGCGAAGCGGCACGCCCCGATCGCTTTTCAGGACGATGTTCTCGATATCGGCGATCGACTTCAGGTAGCCGCGGCCGCGAACCATGAACTCGAACTCGCTGAGCTCGACCGTGCGTCCGCCGACGTCCATGTTGCTGCTGCGGACCGCCTCCCGAAGCGTCGCGAGCGAGACGCCCTGGGCGCGCAGCCGCACGGGATCGACGACGATCGCGTATTGCTTGACGAAGCCGCCGACGCTGGCGACCTCGGCCACCCCCTCGGCACGAGAAGCCGCGAAGCGCACGACCCAGTCCTGTAGCGAGCGCAGTTCGGCCAGGGTCATGTTCTTGGCGATGACCGCGTACTGGTAGACCCAGCCCACCCCGGTCGCGTCCGGTCCGAGCGTCGGCGAGACACCCGTCGGCAAACGCCGCGCGGCGGCATTGAGATATTCGAGCACCCGCGAACGCGCCCAATAGGGATCGGTGCCGTCCTCGAAGATGACATAGACGAAGGAGACCCCGAAGAAGGAGAAGCCACGGACGACGCGCGCCTTCGGCACCGTCAGCATCGAGGTCGTCAGCGGATAGGTGACCTGGTCCTCGATCACCTGCGGCGCCTGGCCGGGATACTCGGTGTAGACGATGACCTGGACGTCGGAGAGGTCGGGGATAGCGTCGAGCGGCAAGGTCTTCAGCGCATAGACACCCGCCGCCACGGCGAAGGCAGCGGCAACGAAGACGAGGATCAGGTTGCGCGCCGACCAGGCGATCAGGCGGGCGATCATGGCTTGGCCTCCGGCTGGGCGAAGCCGCTCAGGGCGGCCTTAAGGTTGCTCTCGGCATCGATCAGGAAGTTGGCCGAGACGACGACGCGATCGCCCTCGGCGACACCCTCGGTGATCGCGACCCTGCCATCGCCGCGGCGGCCGAGCTTGACCTCGCGCGGCTCGAACCGACCCTCGCCCAGGTCGAGAATGACGACGCGGCGCGTACCGCTATCGATCACGGCGCTGTCGGGAACGGCGAGCAGCGGACCTGCGTCACCGGAGCCGATCTCGACGTCGGCATACATGTTCGGCAGCAGCATGCCGTCGCGATTGCCGATCTCGATGCGGACCTTGGCCGTCCGCGTTGCCTCGGCAATCTCCGGGTAAATCACGCTGACGCGTCCCTCGAAGGAGCTCCCGGGACGGCCGCGCAACCGCACCGTGGCTGGTGCCCCGATGCCGACGGCAGCCAGTTGGCGTTCCGGAACATCGGCCAGAACCCAGATCGTCGAGATGTCGGCGAGCCGGAACAGACTGCCGCCGGCCGTCATCTTCATGCCGTCGCTGACCGAACGTTCCAGCACGATGCCGTCACGCGGTGCCGACCAGTTGATCGTGAGCGGCACTTTCCGGTTTCGCTCGATCTCGGCGATGACTTCCGAAGGGACGCCGAGGTTTTCGAGCCGCTGTCGTGCGCCGCCTTCGGGTACGCCGCGCGCCACGGCATTGAGCTCGGTGATGAACTGCGCGCCCGCCGTGCTGATCTCCGGCGAGTAGATGCGCGCCAGTCGCGTGCCTTTCGTGACGCGGTCGCCCGTCGTGATCGGGGCGACCTCCTGGACGAAGGCATCCGCCCGGATCGTCACCACCGAAACCCGCCGCTCATCGAGCTGGACCACGCCGGGCACATGAATGGTCTGGACGATGCTCTGCCGCCGGACTGGTTCGGAACGCACGCCGCTGCGCTGGATGCGCCCGGGCGAGAGCTTGATGACGCCGTCTTCGTTTCCCTCGCCTTCGTAGACCGGGAGGTAATCCATGCCCATGGAGTCCTTCTTCGGAACCGGCGAGGTATCCGGGAGCCCCATGGGATTGCGGTAGTAGAGGACACGCTTCGGGTCGGCCTGCACCGTCCGTTCCCCGGTCGCGGGCTTCTCCTCGAAGCTGATGTCCTGGCTGGCGCGGACGGCCGTGAAGGGCCTGCCGTCCTCGGTCTGGCGCGGCTGCGCCGAATAGACGGGCCTCCGGTCCGGGTCCTGATAGTAGACGACCGGACCGGTTCCGACGGGCTCGTTCGCCGCGAGCGAGCCTTCGATGCCGAACCAGGAGCGCAGGCCCGCCGACGCAATACCACGATGCCCGGCCCAATAGCCTGCACTTCCCGCCGCCAGAATGGCGGCGAGAGCGAGGCCCGTGAGGGCGACGGGTTTCATGGCACGACCTTGAGGATCAGCTTGTTTTCGAGCGTGCCGGTCTCGCCTTGGATCTTGGCGCTGAGCGACAGGCGCCAGCCTCCGGCCATCGTCAGGTTGGTCTTGAAGCGGTAGGTTCCGGGCTCGGTCGCGGGCATCCCCTCGATCGTCGACGCCATCATCTCCATGCCATCGGGCGCCATGTCGATGCGCCGAGCAAAGATCACGGCGTCGGGGACCGGCTTGCCCGAGCGCTTATCGATAAGCTGGACGGCGACAGTAACGCCGTTGCCCTGCTTGAGCTCGCTCTGCACGAGCCGGAATTCATAATCCTTGATGTCCGCCAACGCTGGGAGCGAGATGGCGGCGAGCGGAAGCGCTGCGGCGAACGCGCGCAACATGTTGATAGGGGTCATGATCAAAATCCTGAATGCATCAGGCTGCCGCGCGTGCGCACAGCCTTGAACGTGGCGATGGCCACGGCTCACCGTCCGCCCGGAACTGCCGTGCGGACGAAACCAGCGCTGTCGCGCTGGCGATGCCTCAGGTTCGCGGAGGTCGCGCCGGCGGCTCGAACGGCCGCGAGGCGTGGGCGGCATCGTCGCCGGCCAGTCCGAGAACGGTGACGACCGGCTGAACGAGCGTGACGAAGGCCGTGGGCTCGCTCGCGAAGCACTTGGCCAGGCAGAAGCTCAACGCCGGGCAGCTCGTGGTGCAGTCCTTCTTCTTTCCCTGATCCGGTGGGCAGCACGACATGTCGGCATCCATCGGCATCGCTGTTTCCGCAGCATCCATCCGGCCATGGCGAGCCCCCGCCGGGCTGACGAAGGCAGCCAGTACGGTGGCCGTGACGAACAGGGCCAGAACTAGAGAGTGCGCGAGGAGCCGGAGCTTCATGACATCAGAAATGTCACAATCGTGCCGATTGCGAAAGGCTGGCGATTTCAAGACATCGTCATCGCGGCGAATAGTTCTCAAGAGTCCATCTAACGCGATCTGGCCAATATGCGCATTCGCGCCTTGGCTATCTTCCGCCGCTGCAGCGGTCGCGCGCTGTTCGATGCGCCGGTACCGCTCCAACAATTCCAGGCCGAAGGGTGGGAGCGGGGCTCCATCGCCCCGCGTTCCGCCGGGCGAAGCGACGACGACGCTCTCGTTGAACGCCTGATTGACGCTCTCGAGCGGCGTCCAGGCGCTTGTAATCCATGCCCTGCTGCGGGCGGCGGCTGAGATCGACCTGGTATCGCGGATGCCTTTGAGCAGCGCGATCGTGCCTGGACCGATCCGGGCACCGGAACCGAAAACGATCGTGGTTTTTAGCTTTGCCATGCGGGCGACGATACAGGCAGCTCCGTCCCGCTGTTGCAGTGCGATCGGCTCGGAGGCGGGACATCAATGTCGACCCGTTTACCTCGCGGGCTAGGAATCCTGCAGCATTTCGAGGACGGGACAGGCTGGCGCCCTCGTTCCGGAACATTGATCGACAGTCTGGGCGAGAATGCTTTCGAGCCGCCGGAGATCGGCAATCTTGGCCCGCTTCATCCAGATGGGCCAGCGTCAGCGAGCGAACCTCGATGCACGAGGCCTGCCCAGGCTCCGCCAATGCAAGGAGCGCCTTGATCTCTTCGATGCTGAAACCGAGTTCGCGCGAGCGCCGAATGAAGGACAATCGCCGTAGGTGCCCTCCCCCGTAGATGCGATAGCCGTTCGGCGTTCGCCCAGGCTCCGGCATAAGGCCGATGCGCTGGTAGTAGCGGATCGTCTCCAAATTGACGCCCGCGAGCTCCGCCAGTTTGCCAATCGTCAGGCTTTGCATCATCGGGGCGCTTTTTCCACTTGAGCCTGTAGGAGCTACGGAGTGCACGATACGCCCAATGTTTGGCCGGTCCACGATCCAGACGACGTTCAGCGTGACCGGCACCTCGATCCACACGCCGACGACGGTCGCGAGCGCCGCCCCGGAATTGAACCCGAACAGGCTGATTGCAGTGGCGACGGCGAGCTCGGTGAGGTTCGAAGCGCTGAGAAGCGCGGACGGACCGGCGACGCAGTGCTGTTTCCCGGCGATTGAGTTCAGGAAATAGGCAAAGCGGCCTTCGTCGAAGCCCTCGCCGTGAAGAAACTCCTCGATGCCGGGCCGGCGACTCACGCCGAGACTGAAAGGCTCGTGCCCGACGGGCGCCGACCTGAAGGCCTGCTGGGATTCCTACAGGAGCATTTCGGGAAGTGGGGTGGCTGGTACTATCGGATCGCGCGCGGGATCGACGAGCCACCAGTGGAACCGGACCGAGTCTGAAAATCGCTCGGTCCCCAGGACACGTTCGCGATCGATATCTCCGAGCGCGAGGCGGCTCGCCCCGAGATCGCTCCTCTCGTCGCGTAAGTCTGACGACATTGCGAGGCCAAGCAAGTCAGTGCCCACACGGTGACGCTGAAGGTGAAGCATGCCGATTTCCAAGGGGTGACACGGAGCCGGACAGCCGAGCCATCAGAGTGCCACTAACGATCGTTCATTGTCGGTCAACCTCGACTGCAGTAAACAACATCACGGCGCCAAACTGCCAGCGGGGCGTGGCACATAGTTTACGGAGTGTTCATGAGCCGGTTTGTCGTCGCCGTGGGCCTCGCGCTCTCGCTTGTGGCTTGCCAGGGTGTTGACGAGAGCTACAGATCGACGCGCGACCGCACCCCGATTCCGCCGACCACGTTGTCACTGATGGCCGAGAAGGGTGTGTCCGCGTCTGACCCGATCCTAATGCGCTCCTACAAAAAGGAGTCGGAGGTCGAGATCTGGAAGAGGAAGCCTGATGGGCAATACACCTTGCTCAAGACCTACCCCATGTGTCGCTGGTCAGGCCAGCTTGGACCGAAGATCCGCGAGGGTGACCGACAGGCGCCCGAGGGCTTCTATGACGTGACGCCTGGGGCGATGAACCCGAATTCCAGCTTGTTCCTGTCATTCAACTTAGGCTACCCGAATGCTTACGACCGCTCGCACGGTCGAACCGGTTCGCATCTGATGGTCCATGGCACCTGCTCGTCCCGGGGCTGCTTTGCCATGACCGACGAGGCGATTGCGGAAGTCTATGCCGTTGCACGCGAGGCGTTCGCCGGCGGACAGCGTACGTTCCAATTCCAGTCCTATCCCTTTCGTATGACGGCGGAGAACTTGGCGAAGCACCGCTCCGACCCTCACATCGCCTTTTGGAAGAACCTGAAAGAGGGCTCGGACCGATTTGAGGTGGCGAAGCGGGAGCCCGTCTGGACTGTCGTCGGCGGGCGCTACGCCTTTAACGAGGCCGACCGGGCGACAATTGCTGCAGTCGCAATTAAGCAAGCCCGCGATGAGCGTGAGGTTGCAGAGCTCGTAAGCAAGGGTACGCCGTCGATCCGTCTCGTCTACGAGGATGGCGGGGGGCATCAATCGTTCCGCGAGGTCGCCATGGCTGCGGCCAGCGCAAGCACCTACACAGCCCTCGACGATCGCACCCGACGGTCGATCGGAGACGTCAGTCGACCCGATGCGCTAGCGCGGGACCCGGAGGTGATCTCGATCGGAGAAATGGCGCCCGGTAAACCCAATCCGACGACCCGGTCAACCGCCGTTGCGGTGGCAGCTCCCGCTCGACCCGGGACGACTATGGAGCAATCCTCGTCAATGCCAGTCGTCATTTCTACTCCGGCCGCAGTGGCCAAGCCTGTCAAAACCCACATTGCAAGTTTGGAGGCCGCGTCGCTGCCGGCTGGTCCGCCGCTGCAGGTAGCAGAACCAGCGGCTAAGCCGATCTATAAGCGCCTGCTCGGCGGCCTTCTCGGCCTGTAAGGCACACGCTGGCGCCAGTCCGGGCTAACCAGATCAAATCGCCTACATCTTCCAATCGACCCCGGCTTTGCACCATCATGAAGCTTGAATGGAGCGTCATGATGGCAGCTACGTCATCGTCGGTCTTTGACGAAAGCATGAAACCTTGATGAAGGGATGCTCAACGTCTGGGACGTTATGCCAGCTCTAGTGAGAGAACAGACCGCTGATCTCGCCGAGATCTTTCGCGTGCTCGGCAACGGGAACCGACTTCACATCATGGTCGCATGTCTGGATGACCCGCAATGCGTGGGAGACATCGCTCGGCGTGTCGGCATCTCGCCTACGCTTGTCAGCCACCACTTGCGGCTCCTGCGCGCCGCGCGCTGCCAAAAGCTGGACAAACAGGTCTTTTACGCAGCGACGGATGAGCACGTACCCTGCATCATCCGCGACATGGCCCCCATGCCGGTGAGCACGGTCAAGTTTCGAAGGACGGTGATGACGAGCCTAATGCGGTGCAACGGGCAA
This sequence comes from Bosea sp. AS-1, assembly GCF_002220095.1. Taxonomy (GTDB): domain Bacteria; phylum Pseudomonadota; class Alphaproteobacteria; order Rhizobiales; family Beijerinckiaceae; genus Allobosea. Next base: position 53,704 of record NZ_CP022370.1, on the reverse strand, counting down.
GTCGCGATGATGCGTGACCTTCTCCAGCGCTTCAGCGCGGCGCCGTTCGGTATCGAGGGCCTTCTGTGATGTCCACCTTTGTGCTTGCCGCCCTTTTAGGCCTTGTAGAAGGCTTGACCGAGTTCATCCCGGTGTCCTCTACCGGTCACCTGATCCTCCTCGTCGATCTGCTCGAGTTTCATGGTCCGCCCGGTCGGGTCTTCGAGATTGCCATCCAACTCGGAGCGATCTTGGCGGTCTGCTGGATCTATAGGAGGCGGCTGCTTGAGATGATCAGTGGGCTGCCTTCCGAGCGGCGGGCACGGCATTTTGCGCTCATCGTCCTGATCGGTTTCCTTCCAGCTGCCGCGGTCGGCGCTCTCACACACGGCTTTATCAAGACGGTACTGTTCTCCCCATGGGTCGTGGCTGTCAGCCTTCTTCTTGGAGGATTCGCCATCCTCGCGATTGAGCGGATCATCGTGGCAGATGAGGCGGTCAGCCCTGCGCTTGAGAGGATCAGCTACGGCACCGCGTTCAAGATCGGCCTGTTTCAGACCCTCGCCATGATCCCGGGCGTGTCGCGCTCGGGCGCCACAATCATGGGCGCACGTCTTCTCGGGGTGGATCGCCCGACGGCGGCGGAGTTCTCATTCTTTCTCGCGATCCCGACCATGTTCGGGGCAACGATCTTCGACCTTTACAAGAACCGCATGAGCCTTGAGGGGAGCGGAATTTTGGTCATCACGATCGGATTCGCAGCTGCGTTCATCGCGGGCCTGCTGGTTGTTCGGACGCTCGTCATCTTCGTCTCGCGCCACGGCTTCGCGCCGTTTGCTTGGTATCGCATCGCGCTCGGCACCGCGATGCTCATCCTGCTCGTCGCGCGCTGAAGGAGCCGTGATGACGCTTGACGTCTTGTGGATTGGCATCGCGGCAGCGGGCGCGGTCTCGTCCCACTCCCGTTCGTCGCACGAGACGCCAACGAGAGCCGTCGCTGGCTGCCTCGTTACCGCCCTGGCCTGAGCAAGGGACGATCCTGTGCCGTTTGGCTTTTCACCGGCGTGCTCGCATCATCGCTTGAACGTCAGGCCTTGGACCAGGAGGATTGATCTTTGGGAAGGCTCTCGTCTGGATCGTGGACTGCGACGGAATCAGAAGCGCTCAGGTTTGCGCCGAAAACGACCAGATTGGTTCCACCCGGATGCCGGAGTGACGGGAACAAGATCCCCCCATAGCCCGCGGAAATCGCAGCATCTGCAAGCGGCCAGGATGGCGGGATCTTGCCTAGGATGTTGTAGATTTTCCGCCAGTCACAGTCCCATGACGCCCAGGCCGCTGCCCAGACATTCGGATCATAGCCGGCGGAGAAATCGACGACTTGTTGAAGGTCGATCATGTATGCAGCAAGCGTCGCGGGTCGGGTCAATGACGAACCCTGGCGATATTCCTCCAGAGCAGTCTGCGGCGCGCGCGAAAGATAAAGCGCCTCGACACCAATTCGATTGAAGCGGCCGCCGACCATAGCTGCGCCAGCTCCGCTGGTCGGCACGAATGCCCACTTTGGCGTCAGATAGCGATGGAAGACCTCGTCCGGTCCAAGCCGGACAAGCTTCATCCGCTCGCTCCGATTTCGAGGGCTTGCAGATACCTCAATACAGCTTCGCTATGACCTTCGGCGACCAGTTCCGCAGCCGTTTTATGATCGTAGTCGGAAATCGGTTCATTCATGAACCAATAAATCGCCTTGTCGAGATCGCCTGCGAGTTCAGCTGCGGCCGTTATGACCTTTGCCATCTCGCGAAACCGACCTTGAAGCCTCTCCGAGCTTGGCTTGCGAAGCGTGTTCCGATGAACGCCTGTCATTTTTGCCAGGCTGGAAACCTGGATGCCCAGCACCTTCGAGAAGCGCCCTGGAGAAATATAGGGGGTCTTCGGTTCCTGCAGCTTCTGCATAAAGCCCGACACAATCGCCGGACCAAGTCTCTCAGCATGTGCCATGGTTAAACTCCGCTACCATTCCCGCACAATATATGCACACTCATGCGCACATCAAGTGCCGTGTTGCGAGCACGCTGGACTCCAACAGGACGGGAGCATCCAAGCTCGCAATCCTAGAATGAGTGCGACGTTTATCATCTCCGGTTGCTGGCATTCCACAAACATCCGCCGAGCACGACATTGATCGTCACCAGTAGGATGAGGGCAGCGTAGGTCGCGCTCGACCCAACCTTTTCAAGCAGCAGGGCGCCCAACGTCGGCGCCAGCGCCTGCGCGATGAGGCTCGGCCGCGCGAGCTTTCCGACGAGAGGCGCATAACGTTGGGATCCGAATTGAGCGAGCGGCAATGTGCCCTTCGCGATCGAGAAGACGCCATTCCCCGCACCGTAGAGGATCAGAGCCAGGGCGATCGGGCCAACCCCGAGCGCCAGCATCGCAAGTCCCAGAGCAATCAAGCCGAGGGCCGCGCTCATCGTCCAGATCGGATGGTGGCGGCCTCCGCCTGCCATTTCGACGATGCGGCCACCGACCTGGGCCGGCCCAACAAGAGCTCCGAGGGCCACGGCCGCTGCCAGGCCGATCCCCTGTGCCTGGAGCAGCGTCAGCAAGTGGACGCCGACGATCGCGCCGATGGCGCCTCCGATGATCATGATCCCGGAGAGAAGCCGGAACGCACGGCTCTCCGACGGAAGCAGCTCAGTTGTTGGACCACCGCCTCCAACCTTCGCCCTAAGAAGCTCCGGTGGAGCCTTCGGAAGGGCCATAAGGACGACCGGGAGGGAGATCAAGAGCTGGATGGCTGCGTACGCGAAGCAGGTGCCTCGCCATCCAAAATGAGCGACGAGGTAGGCCGACAATGGCCAGCACACGGTGCTGGCGAAACCACCCCACAGCGTCAGCATCGTGATCGCTGACCGAGCGGTACCGCCATAAAGACGCCCGAGCGTCGAGAACGCCGCATCGTAGAGACCCGCGGCCATCCCAGCTCCGAGCACGATCCATCCAAATACGAAGACCGGCAAGTTCGGGGCCATGCCCAGGATGAATTGCCCCGCGGCGAGGAGGATGGCCGCCGTCGCCAGAACCGGTCGTCCGCCCGTCTCGCCGATGGCGCGACCGATGTAGGGCGCGACGACCCCGGCGGTGAGCAACCCGATCGACAGCGCGCCGACGACCCAGGACAACGGCCAGCCCGTGTCGTTCGCGATCGGTGCGGCAAGGACGGCAGGGAGATAATAGGAGGAACCCCAGGCGAGGATCTGCACCACGCCCAGGGCCGAGATGACCGTCAGCCGGTTCCGCTCGGTCACGCTGCCTTGCCGCAGCAGGAGGACGTCGCCGGTTCGGGCTGCTTCGCCGGTCCGCAGCCGCAGCCGGGCTGCCCTTCAGCCTTCGCCTCGGCATCCGCCACACAGCAGGCATTGGCCTGGGCGGGAGCCGGCCCGCCACAGCAATCGCCCGAAGGCGCCGCCTTGCACACGCCGGTCTCCGGCAGAACGAGTTTCACGTCATCGGCTGCAGCCAGATCGCCAGCGATCGCGGCTGCGATCGACCGAACTTGCTCATAGCCGGTCAGCATCAGGAAAGTCGGCGCCCGCCCATAGCTCTTGATTCCGACGGTGTAGAACCCCGACTCCGGGTGCGACAGCTCGCGGTGACCATGTGGCGGCACCGAGCCGCAGGAATGCAGGTTCGGATCGATCAGCGGGCCGAGCGCCTTGGCGCTTTCCAGCCAGGGATCGAACTCGACCCGTAGCTCCCGGGTCAGCGAGAAATCCGGCCGCTGACCCGTGCAGCCTACTATGCGATCGACCGGTCCAATCGTCCGGCCAACACCGTCGACCTCCCCGTCTACGAACAGGTGGGTGCCGTCCTCACGAACTCCGGTGGCCCCGAAGCCCGAGATCAGTTCGATGCGGCCTTCCGCGACGAGGCGGTGCAGGCGCTGCCCGAGCTCGCCACGCGCGGCAAGCTGATCATTCGCTCCGCCGCCAAACACCCGGGACAGATCACGTCCGCGCGTAGCCCAGATTGCCTTGGTGCCGGGCTCGGCGACCGCAAGCTCTTCGAGATCAAGTAGGACGTTCGCCGCCGAGTGGCCCGCACCGATGACGAGCGTCGCCCGCCCGGCATAGGTCGATCGATCGCGGCTCGATACATCAGGTATCCCGTAGGCGATGCGATCCTGGTGCGCCTCCTCGCCATCCACCGCGAGTCCACCGGCGCCGATCGGGTTGGGCGATGTCCAGGTTCCCGATGCATCGATGATCGCTCGTGCCTGGTCGCGCCGCGTTGCCCCATCATCCCCGACGACAGTGAGCACGAAAGAACGCTGCTCTCGATCGCGGCTGACCACCTTGTCGATGCCGTGGCGTCCGATCGCGGCGATACGGGCGCCGTATTCGATCACGGAGGCGAGCGACGGCGTGGCGGCCAGCGGGGCGAGATAGCTATCCACCAGCTCGGCCCCGGTCGGGTAGGCCTGCCCGTCCGGTTCCTTCCACCCGGCATTGGCGAGCAGGTCGCGGGCCGCGGGCGAGATGTTGAACTCCCACGGAGAGAACAGGCTGACATGACCCAGGCGCGAATATTCGCCCCCGCCTCGCGGCCTGCCTCATAGACCTTCACCGTGATGCCGCGTTCGATGAGGTTTGCCGCCGCAGCGAGCCCGACTGGCCCAGCTCCGATGACGGCGACGGGAAGCTCGGTCATTCTGTTTTCCACTGTTTCTAGAATGATAGAATTATTCGGCAAATAAAAAGGGCTTGTCAGGCGGCCTTTTCCGGCGCTCGAGAGTAACCCTCTTCGATGCAGCATTCGTCGCCGAGGAAGCCGAGAAGGGCATCCATGGCAGGGTAGACAGCACGGCAGATCAGCGTGGTGGCTTGACGCTCCTGCGAGACGAGGCCGTTACGGATCAGCCGCTGAAGGTGGTGTGACAAGGTCGAGGCCGGGATCCCAAGACGCTCCTGCACCTGATTGACGGGCAGGCCACCGTGACCCGCCCGGACGAGCGTCCGGTAGAGCTCCAACCGGGTTGGATTCCCGAGAGCCTCAAGCTGCTTCGCTGCTTCTTCGACGTTCATGGAAATACAATGCGGTCAGCCAAAGGCAGCGTCAAGCTATATTTCCATGAACATCGAATTATTCTCCGACCGGAATTGCGGCCGCCTTGCCGCCGCGCTCGTACCAACCCTTCGACCGGTTCACGATCCAGACGACGGTGAGCATGACCGGCACCTCGATCAGGACGCCGACGACCGTGGCGAGCGCGGCTCCGGAGTTGAAACCGAACAGGCTGATCGCCGCGGCGACAGCGAGCTCGAAGAAGTTCGAGGCGCCGATCAGCGCGGACGGCCCCGCGACGCAATGCTGCTCGCCGGCGATCCGGTTCAGCAGGTAGGCCAGCCCGGCGTTCAGGTAGACCTGGATCAGGATCGGCACCGCCAGCAGCGCGATCACCATCGGTTGGGCGAGGATCTGCTCGCCCTGGAAGCCGAAGAGCAGGACGAGGGTGGCAAGCAGGGCAACGAGCGAAACCGGCCCGAGGCGACCGAGCAGCCTGTCGAGCGCAGCCTGTCCGCCCTTCGCCAGAAGGCGGCTACGAACGAGTTGCGCGACGATCACCGGAATGACGATGTAGAGGACGACCGAGAGGACGAGCGTTCCCCATGGCACCATGATCGCCGACAATCCCAGTAGCAGGCCGACGATCGGCGCGAAGGCGACGACCATGATCGCGTCGTTGAGCGCGACCTGGCTGAGCGTGAAATGCGGCTCGCCCTTCGTCAGGTTGGACCAGACGAAGACCATCGCCGTGCAGGGCGCCGCGGCCAGGATGATGAGCCCGGCGATGTAGCTGTTGACCTGGTCGGCCGGGAGCCATGGCCGGAACAGCCAGGCGATGAAGAACCAGCCGAGCGCCGCCATCGAGAACGGCTTCACGGCCCAATTGATGAAGAGGGTGACGCCGATCCCGCGCCAATGCCGGCCAACCTGCCCGAGCGCCGCGAAGTCGATCTTCAGCAGCATCGGGATGACCATCATCCAGATCAGGACCGCAACGGGAAGGTTGACCTTGGCGACCTCGGCCGCGCCGATGGCCTGGAACACGCCCGGCATGACGTGGCCGAGCGCGATGCCGACGACAATGCACAGCGCGACCCAGATGGTCAGGTAGCGTTCGAAGGTGGACATAGTGACCTCAGGCGAGAGCGGCAGGGCGACCGGAGGCATCGACGACGAGCTCGCCATCCTCCTTGCGGAACTCCCCGCGCTGCGGCGGCAGTAGGGAGAGAACAGCCTCGGACGGCCGGCACAGCTTCACGCCCTTGGGCGAAACGACCAGCGGGCGGTTGATCAGGATGGGATGGGCCTCGATCGCGTCGAGCAGGGCTTCATCCGTTAGGCTCTGGTCGCCGAGGCCGAGTTCGGCGAAGGGCGTTCCCTTCTCGCGCAGGATGTCTCGGACGGCCAGGCCGGCACGGTCGAGAAGCTGTTTAAGCAGCGCCTGGATCGGCGGCGTCTTCAGGTATTCGATGACGTGCGGCTCGACGCCCGCATTGCGGATCAGGCCGAGGGTGTTCCGGGACGTCCCGCAGGCCGGGTTTTGATAGATGATCACGTCCATCACGCGACCTCCGGGCGACCGCCGCTCGCGCCCTCGAGGCCGCCGATCCGCCGGACCTGCTGCGCCAAGGCCATCTCGTCGAGGCTCGCAACGGGTAGCGACAAGAGGACGTTGATCCGGTTCCTGAGATAGCGCAGCGCCGTCACGAAGGCCCGCTCGCGCTCGATCTCGCTGCCCTGGACGTTGGACGGGTCCTCGATGCCCCAATGCGCCGTGATCGGCTGACCCGGCCAAAGTGGGCAGGCCTCGCCCGCCGCCTGATCGCAGACGGTGATCACGAGATCCATGTCGGGCGCGCCGGGCTTCGCGAAGACATCCCAGGTCTTCGACGAGAGGCCCTCGGTCGGGATGCCTTCGGCATCCAGCACCTTGAGCGCCATCGGCTTCGGCCCGGGACCGCCCTCGCTGCCGGCGGAAAAGGCTCGGAAACGCCCTTCCCCGAGATGGTTGAGCAAGGCCTCAGCCATGATCGACCGGGCGGAGTTATGCGTGCAGAGGAACAGCACGTTGTGGACGCGATCAGGCATCGGTCGTGACCTTCGGTGGACAGCAGGGAGCGAGCTCGGCCAGGAGCGGCGCGCAGATCTCCTGGCGGCCGCCGCAGCAATCCTTGAGGAGGAAGGCGATGGCCGATCGAAGCGCGTCGAGATCGGCCCGGTAGACGATCGAGCGGCTGAAGCGCTCCGAACGAACGAGTCCTGCCCGGCTGAGAATGCTCAAGTGCGACGACATCGTGTTGTGGGGAACCTCGAGACGGCGCGCGACCTCACCGGCGGGCAGACCCTCCGGCTCCGCAGTCACCAGCAAGCGGAAGACATCGAGGCGCGTGCTCTGCGCCAGCGCCGCCAGGGCGAGGATGACTTGTTCATTTTCCATATGTCGAGACTAATCGACATATTTGAGGGAGTCCAGTGACCTCACGACTATTTGTCCACGAAGCGCTCGACACCCGACCTATCGGCGCCCCGGAGCCGACGTTGAGCGATCAGAGCCCGTTCAAGAATGCCTGCAATTTGTCGTCTGGCTCAAAGCGGATGCCGCCTTGCCCGCTCATCGGCGTGACTCTTGCCAATGCTGCCTCTTTAAGTGCGATGTGAGCATGAAGATAGATTTGCGTGGTCTCGCTCGACTCGTGTGTCAAATCGCGTTGAAGCTTCGGTGCTGAATCACACTCGGGATTGCGCAGCGCGAGGGAGCGCAGCGGTGAGTCGAGATGGATATCGGCAGCATGAACAAAGCGGTACGTCACCGGATCTCCAACTTGAAGCCACTTTAGCCGACACTGGCTATCTCGACCGGCTGCCCACGATACAATGAGCAAGAAACGACACGGACCCCTACACCTTCCATGCGTGCGATCCGCTCGCGCAATTCGCCCTCGCCTGCATCTGACGAAGTTGACGAACGTGACGGGTGTCTCCATATTTCGGGTCAGGAGGTGCACCATGCCAGCAACACGCAAGAAGGGCAGCGCCGCCAGCAGGAGAAGCGAGCGCAGCGGAAAGTACCTGACGGTCGGCCTCGCCACCTCGCTGGAGCCGCTGTTCACCGAGACAAGCATCCCGCGCACCAAGCGCGTGCTGTCTGCCTATGCCAAGGCGATCAAACGGTTCGAGGATACCGGCAAGCCGGTCCGGATGACCGTCACCTTAAAATCGACGGGGATGGCGCCTGAGGTCCAGGTCGAAGATGCTGCGCCGGCCACAGGCGACGCGCTCGATCGGGCGCTCGCCAGCGCGGCAGCTCGCGGCGCACAGCGCGTCGCCGAGATCCTGAAGGATCCGCAGATGCTGTCAGCCGATCAGTTCGCCGAGGAGATCGGAGCTACCCGCGAGACGGTCAATCGAAAGCGCAAGCGGCATGAGGTCCTTGGCCTTGAAGGACCAAAGCGCGGTCTGCGTTTCCCTCGCTGGCAGCTCGACGACAGCGGCCGATTGCTTGCGGACTTGCCGAAGCTTTTCCAGGCGGTGGGTGACCATCCGTGGGCCGTGTACCGGTTCCTGGTGCAGGCCCATCGCGAGCTCGACGGAAGCACGGGCCTTGCTGCGGTGCGGGCCGGCCGGGTCGATGAAGCGGTTGAGGTCGCCAAGGCGACCGGCAGGGGTGACTTCTCCTGACTGCTGCACCGCACGATCTGCCACCGCTCGACTTCGCATCGCGCAGGCTCAAGCTCACGACGCTCGGCCCCGGGCGCCCGTGGTATCGGCTTTATGAGAGCCGGCACCCGGATGCTCTCGGCTTCGGGTATGGATCGAGCCGATTCAGCGCCCCGGAGGCCGGATCGGCTGTAGTGGATCGCTTCGGCGTGGTCTATTTCGGTAGCAGCATGAAAGTGTGCTTCGCCGAAGCGATCCTGCGCGATGCCGGCGTTGGAATGTCGGGGCTCATTCCGTTCGAGATGGGCGAGCTCGAGCGCTACGCCTGCGCCGAGGTCGTGGTGACGACGGACCTTTATCTCGTCGATCTGCGCGGCGATGGTCTCGTTCAGATGCGCATGCCGACCGACGCCGCGCGGGCGCGCGACCATCGCCTTGGCCAGCAGTGGTCGCGCGCCTTTTGGCTCAATGATGCGCGGCCGGACGGCATCATCTACGAGTCGCGGCTAAACGGAGAAGCCAACATTGCCGTTTATGATCGCGCGCTCTCAAAGCTGGGCGTCAGCGATGTGCGGCCGATGATGGAGCGCCGCGAGGAGATGGCCGGGATCATCGACGATTTTGAGTTGGCTATCGTGCGATGATTGACTCCGCGGCAGACGGTGCGACGAATTCGGCAAGCGTCCTGCATGAAGTCGCGACGATCCTCGATCGCGGCAGCAAATCGATAGCGCCGGCCACCTGAGGGCTTATCGGCAGATGGATCAGCCCGGTCTTCGCTACGTCTGGAAGCAGAAGCAGGTGCCGGTCATTCTCCGTCGCGACGGACGTGGCGAGAAGCTACGAGTGCGGCTGCCATTCGCGGACGACAATCGGCAATGGCTTCAGAACGCACGGCGGACGCCACCCGAATGGTTCGGCGGCGACGAGTCCTACTGGGAGCTCCCTAAATCGTGGTTCAACGACTTCGTTGATCGAGCCCTGCGGCGCTACGGCAAGGTCTATATCATCCAGCCCTATCGCGAGCAGGAGATCTGCGCGCGAGCCTGTCGGGAAGCCGTCGGACACGAATGCCAGTGCTCCTGCATGGGAGCCAACCATGGCACCGGCAGCGACGGGACCTGGTTCGATATCTCCGATACCTTCTCAACGCGCTGGGGCGAGCGTGAGCTTGCGTGCCGCTTGCTGACAGCTCGATAGCCAGCCCGGGCCACTCGAAGCTCAGGCCATCGGGCAGCGGATGAATTTCTCGACGGCGCCGTCGAGAAACACGCGCTCGATGTGATGCCCGGCTCCTTCGACGAGACTGCGTGCCACCATCGGCAGTTCCCGGACCGACCGTTGCACGTCATCCATCGCGATCGGCGCGTCGCTTTCTGGCACATCGATGCGCGAAACATTGTTCTTGCCCACCAGCAGATAGGCTTGGCCGAGGGCGTTGTGCGACTGTGCACGGGCGGCCGCATTGAACGAACGCAGGAATGCCCAATCCTTGATGCCGCCGTTGCGCGCCCGTTCATCCACGTTGAAGGTGGCCTGCCCCGTGCCCAGGCTCAGGATGCGCACGTCGTCACGGGCGATGTCGAAGCAGGCGAGAGCATCGACCAGCGCATTCATGACGGGGTTGTTGGCCCAGATGCCGCCATCGATCATCACGTAGCCATCATCCTCGACGCCCGGGTAGTAGGAGGGAGCCGCGGTCGTGTGAAGCGCCACATGCGCGAATCTCTTGTGGCGATCCTTCTGGTAGTCCGGGTGGTGGGGCGTCTTGTAGAGGAACGGCTCGCCGTGACGTCCTTCGAAGCTCGGGATCACCAGGCGCGTGACGGCATCGTCGAGCACCTTGTCGCCGAAGATCCTGAGCAGCTCATCCTTGAGAACGGCCTGGTTATGCTTCGGCTTGAACAGCCAGCGCAGCGCCCTTGCGATCCCGCTGAAGCCAGCCGCCGGCGGGAAGATGCGCTCGCCGCGTTCGAGATAGATGTCCAGCGCCTGCCGCGCTGTCATGCCGTGCGCAAGAGCGAGCGCGATGATGCCGCCTGTCGAAGTGCCGGCGATCATATCGAAATGATTGGCAATCGAGGCACCGCGCAGGAAGCGGCACTCGAGTTCCGCCAGCACGGCGGCCGGGAAAACTCCCCGAATGCCGCCACCGTCGATCGACAGGATGCGGAACGGGCGACCCTGTGGCCACGGCTGCTTCACGCGCGCATGCTGGATCGTGCCGTCCGATCGGCGCGGCGGAATGTAGTTCATCGCGTCGTCTCCATCGCTTCGGGTGGCGGGGGTTCCGGGTGCCGGCCCCCCCGGTCCAGCGCCCGGTCATGAGCCAGAGTTCGTAGCAAACAAGCCAATCGAGAGCCCAAGGTACTGTCGTGCTTGCGATGGTCATCGCTGCCGTCCATTCCTGCTCGCGCGGATCGAACAGGCAAAGGGTCGGATCCTCGGCCGGCGGGTAGACATGAGGCAACTGACCCTCGACGTTTCCCGGCAGCCGGACCAGCTCGGGGGCGAGCACGCGCGCCTCGGGACATGAGCCGAGCTCGTAGCGGATTTCCAGGGAGTAGCTCGCATATTGCGGCCTCACGCTCCCCACCCATCGTGCCTGCTGCGCGCGGCGGTCTATCCGACGCGCGGCGAACAGCGGCCAGGTCGCCTTCATTGCGGCAACCTGCGCGTCGATGGAAAGGATCAGCGTGTTCATCAGATCTTGCGGCCGAAGAATGTGTGCGGCCGCGCGGCCGCGACAGACGGCACGACCAGCGGCGCGGCGACGGCCGCGGCGCTCGGCAACAGCACGCCGCCACGCCGCGTATAGAGCTGGCGCGATTGCTGAATGTCCCCGCCGATTTCAATTGCGATCTGATCGGCGGCGCGGGTGACGACGCGGTCGCCGAAGTCGCTGCGCAGCATCTCCATCATGGTGTTGGGGAAGATTTCGCCCTTGCGCATCGCGTCGAGCGAGCGGACGAGGTCGCGCAGATGGTCGGCGAACTCGTTCTGCTGCGCGATCGATTCAGGCCACCGATCCGTGAAGATATCATCCTCGCAGACCGGGTTGGCGACATGCAGACGACGACCGTAGAGCGAAGCCTGTTCGATTTCGCGGATGATCCAGCTGGCGATGCGCGCGAGCATGGCGCTGAGCGACATGTTCGGCTGCGCGGCGAGCCCGGCATAGTAGGAGAGCATCACCGACGGCGGGATGCGCCCGCTGTCGGCCGCGTAGCGGATATTGCGGAACCGCTTGAGGAGCTGAAGGGCAAGCGTCGCGGTGTTCTTGACGATGAAGTGGCACTGATCCGGCACGTCATCGACCTCGGCGTCCGCACGAGCGGCAAGGCCGGCATGGTCGAGCCACCGACGGTGGAATTCGCGCGCCATGCGCGGCTCGAGCGGCGTCTTGCTCGCATACCATTGCGCAAAGCCATAGGCATTCATGTCGACGAACCTATCGTCGGCGGAGCGATGCGGCCCCTTGGCGTGGGTGATCAGGCTCTCGCGATCGAGCGTGCCAATGACGCGCAGCGAAGGCGTCACATCGAGGTGCATCTTGTCAGCATAGTAGAGGGTGACACAGCGCGTCTGCCGCAACACCTTCTGGACGGGATAGTCGGCGAGGGCCGTTTCCAGCTCTATCAGGATCTGAAGCGGCGTCATCCCGCGAAAACGCCCGCCCAGCTGTGAGACGATATCCAGATCGTATTCGTCGTCCGTGCCACGCGTCGAGATCGTGGCGTCGATCGCCATGGAGCCCTGCGGATAGAAATGCTCGATCTGGTCGAAGAAGGCTGCCGTGCCTTCGAGGTGGCGTCGCACGGCGTCGTAGCGCGATTTCGCCTTGTCGTGCAGCGAAGGCGGCAGCTGAATGCTGAGCGCGATCTCCGCGAGGATGCGGTCGAGAGGATCGTCGAACGGATTGAGACCGGTCGGCGCAAGCTGCATGTTCATATCGATCTCCGTGGCGGCTCGGATTGCATCTGTGCTGTGCATCTCGTCACCGCCCGCGCGATGTTCGGGATGATACGAGTCTCTGTCCGTCTACTCCGAACAAGATGGGAAGCTTGAATGCGCCTGTCAAGGGTCGTAGACTATCGCTACTCCGAACAGGCGTCGGAGGTACGATTTTGGAAGGGCCGGTTATGAAATTTGGTGAGCGGATCAAGAAGTTACGAACTCAGAAAGGCCTGACGCTCGATCAGCTCGCCCAGGAAACCGCGTCCTCGAAGAGCTACATTTGGGAGCTCGAAAACAAGAATCCCCCTAGACCGTCTGCCGAGAAGCTATCCTCGATTGCGAGTGCCCTGGGGTCACCGTCGACTATCTGATCGGCGCCGACACCCAGACCCTGAGTGACGCAGAGGATACCGCCTTCTTCCGGCAATATAGCGGCTTGCCGGAGGAGACCCGCCGCCAGATCCGAGAGATGGCTCGCATCCTCGATACCAAGCCGCGTAAATGAACGAGCCAAGCCGCCTCCGGCCGCTGAAAGAGGCGGCTCGCATCACCCAGATGCTGGACCTGGTCCTCGGAGCGGACCGTTTTGATCGCGCGCCGGTCGACATGGTCGGGCTCGCGCTGGAATATTCACGGAAGATTGCGCCGCAAAGCCCTATCCATGAGGTCGTCGAGCGCGACATCTCCGGTTGCGTCGGCGCCCTGGTCTATGGCGAGGCGCGACCGCGCCAATGGGCGATCATGTACCATGTCGGCCAGTCCAACGGCCGCCGCTCCTTCACGGTCGGACATGAGTTCGCCCACTACATTCTCCATCGGCAGCTGATCGAGGAGGACGGGCGCTTCGACGGCGGCATCTATTGCGATGAGAACGCTGTGGTCCGCCGCGGTGGATCCGGTATCGAACAGGAGGCGGACGAGTTCGCGGCGGCACTGTTGATGCCGCTTCACGACTTCCGTCGGCAGCACCCTGCCAACGCTCGCGTCGATTTCGACATCCTCGGGCGCCTCGCGAAGCGCTATGGCGTCTCCATGACCGCCGCGATCCTGCGCTGGCTCGAATACACGGAAACGCGGGCCATGGTGGTCGTCTCGAACGAGGGTTTTGCCCATTGGGCAAAACCGAGTGACCGTGCGCTGAAGTCAGGACGGTTCATCCGTACGAAGAACACCGTGTTCGAGCTGCCCGCCCAGGCCTTCGCCGCTCGCGGCGATTACTCGGACAGTGCTCTCACGGGAACGATGCAGACCGCGGGCGTGTGGTTTCCTGAGCCGGTGCATGAAATGTGCTTTCGCTCCGATCGATACGATCAGGAGATCTCCCTGCTCCAATTTGAGTCCGAGGGCCCGCGCTTCCAAGGGGAAGAGGAAGAGCCCGACGTCTTGGATCGATTCACCAACGGCGGGCAGTTGCCGAGCCGGTGATGCGACGGTCGGGTGTCGCCGAGGCAAGGGGCGCCGAAAGGCCCTGCATTGTGGTGGGACCGGGGTCGAGACCAGATGAGCAGCATGTCGCTCTTGCCTTCGACAGAATTGGCGTAGATTGGGACGGGGATCCATTCGGCCAATCGAAGCGTCGATTTGCTCGAGGTCGCGGTTCAGCCGCCTTCATCGGCCGGGATAGGAAGCGTGTCCTCGAAACACTCGTGTTGCGGGCCGTCAAGCACAACCGCGCCGATATTCTCGCAGTCCCGCACCTGCAGCCGCAGCGGGATGTTGTTGCCCGGACCAAGCTGGTTCATCAACCAACCGACACAGTGAGCCTCATCGCCCGGCGGATGTTCGTGGCAAGCCATGGCTCTGCCGGTCCCGACGAGGCATCCCGGGCTCGCGATGGTGGCCGCGAGCGTGCGATGTTGGTCTTCGCTGTAGCCATGAGGGATGTCGTGCGGTCGGTCGAAACCTTCCAGGGGCATTTCGCGCATTGCCGGACGCGCTTCAGTCTCTAGCTCACGGTTTCCTCCTGAATTTGAGCAGCCGCCGAAGCACCCGAATTGGCCGAGATCCAAATCTACCTTAAGCACTGTCACTGCGGATGAGAGCGGGCTCCCCGCCAACAGCGCCTGCACCGCTGGAGCATGATCAGTGTGAGCTCGAAGCACGAAATCATCTGGGATGGACGCAGCGTCTGGGTCAACGACGAGACCGGCTGCTGTATCGGTCGGTTCACCCGGCGGGGCGTGGATGTCCACAAAACCGGCCCCGACCAGGTCGCGACGGGAATCCAGTGTCTCGATTGCTTCCATGACGTGGAGCCGGCTCATGCCTGGGATCGGTTTGTCCGGTCGATGAAGCTGCACCACGGGGTGAGCGTTCCGGTGAGCGCCAGGCCCGGATTTGTCCTCCCCGCCCCCCATGCGTCGGAGGGGTTTAGCAAGCCGTCGCTGGGATAGGACACTGCCCGGTTGTCGGCTTAACGAGGCGATCGCTTCGCAGCGGACTCCAGCGCGAAGCCACCAGCAATCCGGCCGAGCCTCGCTGCCGATCCGGATCGCAAGATAGCCATTGCAGGCTCGACCAAGGATGGGATCGCCTGCCGCCGCGCCCCTGCGGATCGCGCCGATCGGCACAAGCCTAGACGATCCCCCAGGCCCGATAGCGTTTCCGGCCGGTGAGCTCGCGCGGCAGGCTGGCGCCGAGCTCTTTCAGCATCGCCTCGACCGCCTGCGGCGTCACTTTTAGCCTCGCTGCGGCCAGTTGCACGGTGACGAGCGGCGACGACACGAACAGCACGATGAGCTCTGCCAGCTTCGAATTCCCCCTTCGATTTTCACACTTCCGCAGCATCAATTCCCGCGCCAGTGACAGCCGATCGCAATCCGCCTGAACGAAGGCAGCCGCCTCCGTCAGCGCGCCGAGCAACCCACCGACCCGGACACTGAGCGCCTGGTGCGGCCCCCAGCGGAAGCGTCCTAGCCTCAAGCCGAGCCCGAGGGTCGGCAGATGCGCCTGAGCCAGACCCCGTTGACGCAACACGATCGCCGCCAGAGCAAAGCCGAGCTCGCCGGCCCGTTCCGACGGCTCGAGCGCCAGCCAGGCATCGAGGGCGAGCGCGGCCGCGAGCGTCGCCGGCAGCCCCCTCCCCTCCTCCAGGACGGCGAGCCAACGCTGGCAGCGCCCGGCGCCGTCATAGGCAGGATCGCGCAGGGTCAGGCTCTTTCGGCCCGCGTCGGAGGACAAGTCGTTCCAGCTGTCGAGTTTGTTGCGGGTGCGCGCCAGTAAGGCGTCGATCTCGGCGAAGGCCGGGTCAGTGGCGGGATCGGTATCATCCTCCAGCTCCTGGTCCTCGCCGATCCGATCATCATCGTCTTCACCGCGATAGCTCTCCTCCCATGGCGCTGAGATCCTATCCGTGGAGACCAGCGCGGCCCCAGATCGCCCGCTCCCTTCCGGTCGCCGCGGTTGCGTGAGCCCGAGCCGCCCCCGCACGGCATCGGGGCTCAGAATCCCGGTCGGCTCGCGCCGCGCCAGGCGCCGGCGCTCGTCAAGCATGGCGGCAGCGCGGGTGATCTCACGGGTCGGGCTGCGCACATCCATGCCGGCGTCGTGCAGGATCAGATCCTCGAGCGGGCAGAGGCCGCCGGCGAGCGCGATCAGGGCCTGGGCCTCGAAGGCGTGGCCGCGCTGACGCACGCCTTCGGCCAGATCGGGCGTGGCCCGGGCCAGGCGCTCGTCGCAGCGGGAGAGCGCGATCGCCGCGGCCTCGGCGGCCACGGCACAGTCCGAAACCAGGGCATTTCGCTCAGCTGGCGAGATATCATAGTACTTTGAATTCACGCCTCTAAATCTATAAAAACCAATTTAAATGGCAATATATTTGTTTCACTCCGATATCTCGTACTCCATGTCCATAACTATCGATAATTACCTCTTATCGATAGTGATGGACACACGCGCAAAAAGCAGCGATTCTGGCGCTCCAGATTGCCGCCGTCGGCCCTCGGCCGACCTCAGCTCGACGAGACAGCGCCTTGACCACGCCTCCCGCCCGCTTGATCTCCTGCGACGAGGCCGGCTTCACCGGCCCGCGCATGCTCGATGACGATCAACCTGTCTTCGCCTACACCGCGATCGACCTGACAGCGGAGGAAGCCGCGGCGATCGTCGCCGCCACGCGACAAAAATACCGGGTCCAGGCGCCGGAATTGAAGGCGCAGGGCCTGCGTCGGCGCGACAATTGGAGCGAGATCGCTCTGGATCTCGCGGGCCAGCTCGAGGGCCGGGCGCTGATCATGGTCTGCGACAAGCGGCTCAATCTCGGCGGCAAGGCCTTCGAGTACCTGTTCGAGCCGGTGCTGCAGGCCAAGAACAGCCTGTTCTATCGCCACAACCTGCATCGCTTCGTGATGCACGGCCTGCACGCTGCTTTGTACAAGACCGGCGAGCGCCCGCATCAGGTCGCCGAGGAGCTCCAGGCCTTCATGCGCTCCTTCAACCCTGAGGACGCGCCAAAGCTGTTCGCCGTCAGCCAAGCGCCGGATGAGAGCTCGGTGGTGCTGAACTGCGTGCTGCGCTTCGCGCGCGGCTATGCCGGCATCATCGCCGCGGAAGCGCAGGCGCTGCAGCCGGGGCAGAGCCTGACCGGCAAATGGACGCTCGATCTGACGACGACGGCGCTGTTCAGCCTGACGCTTCAGGGTTTTGGTTTGCGCTATCCGCAGATCGAATTGCTCTGCGACGACTCGAAACCCTTGAAGGATATGGCGCATATCTTCGACACCTGGATCGGGCGCAGCGATCGGCCGGATATCACCGATGGCCGGCGGGCGACCCCGATCGGCATGAACCTGGCCGGTCCGATGCGCTTCGGCTCGTCGCTCGAGCACCCGACGATCCAGATCGCCGATGTGCTGTCGGGCGCCTCGGCCGACTTCACCAAGCGCAAGGGCGCCCCGGAGTTCGCCGCCTTCGGACCCTGGCTCGATCGGCATCTGCACCCGAACCATCTCCTGCCCGACGCCGAGGTGATCGACACCTCGCAATTGGAGCCCAGGGTCAATCTCGCGGTCCTGCGCGAGCTCGCCCGTCGCGCCGATCTGGGCGCCGATCCGCTCGCCGGCATGGACGACTTCTATGCTGCCACGATCCGGCGCTTTCGCAGTCCCGCCGCCCGGGTCCGCAACCCGGGCCGGCGCGAGCGGCGACGTCGATGAGTGATCTCGCCCTCACCTCTTTGGCGGACTCCGAGACCCGCCGCGCCCTGCAGCTCGACGCGCTGTCCGCGATCCTGCCGATGGAGCGGCGCGATCAGCTCGCCAAAATCCTGACCGATGACGACGTCGCGACGCTGCGCCACCTCGCGAAGGAGGGCATGGGGGAGAATTCCCTGCGCGCGCTCGCCTCAGACCTGGCCTATCTCGAGGCCTGGGCGATCGCGGCGACGGCTGCGCCCCTGCCCTGGCCAGCGCCGGAAGCGCTGGCGCTGAAATTCGTGGCGCAGCATCTCTGGGACCCGGCCCAACGCGAGAGCGATCCCGGGCACGGCATGCCCGAAGTCATCGCCACGGCCTTGCGGCTGGACGGTCATTTGCGCGTCGCGGGTCCGCACGCGCCGTCGACGGTCAAGCGCCGATTGGCGCATTGGTCGACGCTACACCGCTGGAAAGGCCTTATGGGCCCCTTCGCCGCCCCATCACTACGCACGGCCGTACGCCTGGCGGTCCGGGCCAGCGCCCGGCCGCGGCGGCGCAAAAGTCAGCGCGCCGTCACCCGCGACATCCTCGACCGCTTGCTGGCGACCTGCCGGAGCGATCGCTTGACCGATACGCGCGATCTGGCCTTGCTTTTGATCGCTTTCGGCTCTGGCGGCCGCCGCCGCAGCGAAATCGCCCGTCTGCGCGTCGAACAATTGTCCGAGGAGGCGCCGGTGCCGCTCGATCCTGACGATCCGGACTCAACCCGCCTGCCCTGCCTGGCGATTTCGCTCGGCAAGACCAAGACAGCGCAGGCCGACGACGCCGCCCGCGTTCTGATCGTCGGACCACCAGTCGAAGCGCTGCGTGACTGGCTCGAGCGTGCTGCGATCAGCAAGGGCGCGGTGTTTCGGGCGATCGATCGCTGGGAAGGTCTTTCCGACCGAGCACTGACCCCGCAGGCCGTCAACCTGATCCTGAAGCGCCGCTGCGCCGAGGCTGGGCTCGATCCGCTCGCGTTCTCGGCACATGGCCTGCGCTCCGGCTATCTGACCGAGGCGGCCCGCAATGGCGTTCCCCTGCCCGCGGCCATGCAGCAGTCGCAGCACCGTTCGGTCCAGCAGGCCGCGAGCTACTACAATGACGCCGAGCGGCAGCTCAGCAAGGCCGCCCGGCTCGCGCTTTAATGCCTGCCGCCCTGTTGGCCCAAGTCCTCGGCCAAACCACAGCTATGAGCCCAGCTAAGTAGCTCATCTCAATGTCCGTCGTGAAAAGCCTCTCCTCGATTGACACGTTTGACGGCGAACTCCCATCCCATACAGTGCAGATTGAAATGAGGTAACAGAGATCGGCAGATCACGCGTTCGCTAACCCGGAAAGCCATACTTGAAAATGCTATCGACGACGGAAAAAGGAAACGAATTCAGAGACACCGTTCTTGTCTTGCTAGAAGCGGCCGGGTTTCAGTGCAAATCGGAAATTAGAGCTGATTTTAAAAAAGCTGATATTGTCGCAACACGCGTTGATCCGTTTGACGGAATTCAAACGACGGCGATCGAGCTAAAAAATCTTGCCAGAAATGTTAGTAAGGCAGATTGCCAGGAATTCCTTATCGAATATGGCCGCCTTGTCTCGCAGAGAACTTTCTCCAGAGCGTGGTTGATTGCCGCGAAAGATATCAGTCCCGACGCACGAGCCCTCATAGAAGCAGTTCCAAATCTTCGCTGCTTCTCGATGCGCGAATTCAAGCGCGCACTTCTTTCTTTTGAACCGTACCTTTCCGATCTTGCCGATGCGTACGATCGGAGCTCAATAGAGAAATATTATATCTCACCGCAGAATGTCACAGGTGATGACATGGAGACGGTGATCGGTGATTGGGCACAGTCCTCAAGCACCACGCCTATCGTTATTATAGGCGGGTACGGGCAAGGGAAATCCACATTCGCCAAACACATAAGTGCAAAGCTCGCAAAGCAGATACTGTGCGGCGGAAATGGTAGAATACCCCTACTTGTTCCGTTAGGTGAGATTTTCGACGAGCAATCAGTAGACGGCTTGGTAGGAAAACTACTTGCAAGCCAAGCAAGGGTTGAAGGATATCACTTTAAATTATTTCGAGAGCTAAATCGCCTAGGTCATTTTATCATTATCTTTGATGGCTTCGATGAAATGAAGCACGGGATGACTCCGGCCATTTTCACAGCAAATTTCGAACGCCTTTTGAGCCTCAATGAAGGAACCGCAAAGTTATTGTTCTTAGGCCGCGACACAGTATTTCATGACGCCATCGAGTTTCGGTCCGTTATCGAGGGGAAAGACCTAACGCGGGCTGGGCAATTCATCCCGGTTCCGGGCAAGACGCAATGCCGAACGGAGACGTTAAAGGGCTTTGACGTTGCCGAAGCCCGCGACTTTGTCGAGCGATACTTTCCCATCGCGGTTCACGAGGCCAGAGGCAAACCAGAGGGCTCGGAATTCGACGCACAGTGGATTTCCAACCGGCTCGGGTTCCTCCTGTCAGGCAAATTTGACGAGCTTCTTTCGCGACCAGTCCATGCTCAGATGCTCTGTCAGATCGCAACGGAACCCGATCTAAATCTAGAAAAAGTATCGAAATTCCTCTTATACGATAGATTTATTCACTTTCTCTTGCATAGAGAAGTAGCAAAATCTGGTCGATTCCGCGGCTTCAGCCTAGACATACGTCGGCGCTTCAACAACATGCTGGCTTGGTGGCTGTGGGAGCAAGGAGGCGCCTCCACAAGCTCGATCTCTGTTATCCCAGATGCGCTATTTCAACAAGCGATAGGCGGAACCCGACATTCATTCACTGTGCCTGCTCTGCGGCGTGAACTCATCGCAGGTTGCTTAGTCATAAAAGATAATTCTTCGGTTTATTTCGCGCACCGTTCTATACAAGAATTCCTTGTAGCAGAATACCTATTCGAAAATAATCTGCTCAAAGATGAAGCGCCACAGTCTTTGAGAAGGACGCTTCGAAATTTAAATCCTGAAATTATTTCGTTTCTGATCGGATGGGTCCAAAATTCGCGAAGTGCTAAAACAACTACGGCAGACTGGTTCGATCTGCTAAAGCGAACGGATGCGCGGTCGATACCCCTGAGTGGATTTGATCTTTTCGTGCAGCTCAAAAAACTTACCGCAAGCACCTTCAAAGTACCGAGCCCCTGGGATGTTTTTATAGACTATTTCCTGCAAGCGGGGGCGACTCGGTTTATCGTACGGAAAGAAGCGCTACCCTGGGCCAAAGCGGAGCTGGCCTCAAAGGTTCTGGCATCCGAGGCCGGCGTCGCATCGCAGCTTGCCGAATCTCGGCAATCAGTGGCCGCCTCACTCCTGTTCTGGTCTCTGAGCGCGCGAGCAGCGAAATCAACTGCCGACTGCAATTCGTTGATGGAGTATATGATAGCGTGCCTTTTCGCACGAGAACCGGTTCGGACCATATGGGAAACGGTCAGTGAGTCCGCCACCAAGCAGCTTCGCCTATCAGCGGGGGAGTCTCTTCCAGAGGGTATATTGTTTGATTGTATAGCCCGCGGAGCGCCGAAAAACGGAAAAATCACAGTCGATATTGAGCGGGCCGCGCTGGCCTGCACATCGGCCATCAATGTGAGCTTCGATCTTAGCGACGAGTTTCTTAAATTAAATCATGCGCACGCGAGTATTGACGTAAATAAGGTTATAAAGATCGTAGATCAACTCACCGGGAAGGAAGCATCGGACGTGGCGAAGCAGTTTTTAAATGACCCTGAATTGCGGCGGCGAGTCATATCCGTCAGCGTACGGTTATAGTCACCACTCTCCTTGAAGGGTCGACAAGCACGCTTCGGGGCAACATACCAACAGCCTCCAAACCCGATTTCGGTCACAAACGATCAGTTATCCATATCTTCTGCATTTGGAAAATCGCCACTCGGCGTTCTCTCAGGCGCTCCAAATGGCCCGCGACACCCAAAATCGCGCTTCCCGTCGACCTCAGGGCCGCCTCATCGGCTATGCACGCGTCTCGACCGACGAGCAGACCACGGAAGCGCAGGAGATCGAGCTGCGCTCGGCCGGCTGCGACGTGATCGTCCAGGAGCATGGTTCCGGCGCGTCGCGCGCCCGTCCGGCTCTGGCGAAGCTGCTGCGTGAGATCGGCGCCGGCGACACCCTCATCGTCGTGCGTCTCGACCGCCTGGCGCGCTCGGTCAGCCATTTGCTTGACGTGATCGAGGACCTGACGGCGAAGAGCGCGCATTTCCGCTCGCTGCGCGATCCGATCGATACGACGACACCGCAAGGCATGTTTTCGCTGCAAGTCCTCGGCGCCGTCGCGCAGCTCGAGCGCGCGCTGATTTCCGAGCGGACCAAAGCCGGCATCAAGGCCGCGAAATCCAAAGGCCGGCTTCCCGGCAATCCTGGTATTCGCGAACGCCGACCGGAGATGCTGGCGAAGATGACCGCCGCCCAGAAGGCAGCCTATGGCGATCGCGTTCAGGCAACGGCGAGCCAATGGCTGCCGATCGTCAGACGGATGCGGCCGGACCATAGCTGGGACGACATCGCCCGCGTGCTGAGACAGCGCGGGTTCGACTCGACACCGGAGCGCTTGCGTCGGGCCGTCAAATGGTTGGTCGGCGAACACATGGCCGATAGGGCGCTGCTGCGGAAATCGCCTCCGCGGCTCCCCGAGGATCGCCTCGTGACGCTGGTGGCCGGCATTCACGTCTCGAACCCGAATCTCACGCTGCGCGAGATCGCAAGCCAGCTTGAGCGGCTGCATGAGCGAACGCCGCGCGGCGGTTCGAAATGGTCGCCGTCCTCGGTGAAGAACCTGATCGATCGCGCCCGCCGCTCCGGACTGATCGCCGGAGACGGCAACACGACCGAGGCCGCTGCCAAAGGATAAGCCCGCAGCCATCACGGCCTCGGCTTCTGCAAGCTTTTCAGCAGCGCCGCCGAGGCCTGGATACGCGGCTGCGAAGCCGTGGCGCCATCCTCAGCCGACCCCTCTTCGACCGCCCCCGCCTTCTGTGCATCGAGCCGAGCTCGCAGCAACGCCATGACCATAGGCCAGGTCGAGAATTTCTCCTCCTTCGCCCGGTCGGTCAGGCTGCGCAGGTAACCGCCGGCGTTGTTGATCTGCCCGGCACGCTGATACATCGCCGCCAGCGTGATCGCGGCGTGCTGCTCACCCATGACCTCGCGCGCTTCACGCCAGGCGCTCGGGCTGATCCCGAGCGACGGCCGGGCTAGTTCCGCCGCCGCCAGGAAATCGCGCCAGTGTCGGATTTCGCCGCCCTGCGCCAGCTCCCGCACGTTCGGGCAGGCGTCGAGCACAATGCCAAGAGGCAGTTCCCGCTTCGGTAGGCTCCGCACATTGTCGGTTTCCGCGACGATGACTGCCGCTTCCTCGTTGCTCGAAAAGCCGTCTTCAGATTCAGTTAGAGGCTCTGGTTTTGAATTCTGTATGTGACGACCAGAATGGGACTCATTGGCATCCGGATTCTGAGCTTTAGCGAATGATTCCAGCACGTCGCGGATCTGCGTGCAGAGGTCCTGCAGATAGATGCAAATGGTTTCAACGAGCTGCCTAGGAGCCGTACGGGGAAGCCTCCCGATGATCTCCTGGTAGGTCTGCTGCACCCTGCCCCAATTGCCCGGAACGCGCTCCTCGATGCCGGCGTCGATCATCTTGACGATATCCCGGCGCAGCAACGTGAGTCGCTCCTTGGCCACGCGAAACGCCTTCTTCTCAGCCTGCACCGCTTCGGCCAGGTCCTTGAACTCCTCAGCGCGCGCGACGATCGGCGAGAGGTCGAAGCCATAGGCCTGCTCGATCTCCCCTCCCCTTCCCTTCCGGGCGAAGCGCTTGCCGTTCGGGCTATCGCGACGGATGATCAGGCCGCACGCGACGAGTACGGCGATGTGCCGCCGCAGCGTCGTCGCCGGCATGCCGTTGGCGCGCGCCATCAACTGCTCGTTCGACGGCCAGACGACGAGTTCCGCTTCGCCGGTGAGCGCGGTTTCCGGGTGGAAGGTCAGCAGCGCGCTCAGGATCGCAAGCGAGCGATCCGTGGCGCCGAGGAGCTCTCTCGCCACGCGAACGTCGTTGAAGACGTGCCACTTGTGTACGACGGCATCAGGCTTCGTCGCCTTTGCCGCCATCTGACTTGAAATCTGGCCAAGCGTCATCGGCCGCCGCCCAAAGGGCGTCGTTGTTACATGCGTCTGCACGTTCCTTTACCTTTTGTTAGGCAAAGAAAATCCGCTCGCCAAAACGACGCTGAGTCCGTTCAGGACTCTTGACTGTGATTCGGGGAAGTGCGATTCTCAAAGTCGCCAAACTAGAGAGAAAGGGCTTCCGGAATCCGTTTCGGGGCCTTTTTTCTTTGCGGTTTACGTGTGTCTAGCGATGCGAAAGCGCCTCGCCTTCTTCACCACCTTTCAGCTTCTCGATCGTTCCTCCTCCCTTCCAGTCGAAAACTCGGCGTAGAGGTCGTCAAGTCGCGACGAAATCCACGTTGCGAACTCCGGGACAACCTTCTCGTTGAAAACAAGCGCGGTCTTGCCTCCCGAGCGTTCCACGCGACCCGCTCGCTTTCCAGCTTGGTTGACCCAAATATCCGTCGGCTTGCTGGCGCGCTTGGGCTGCTTGTCGACGGCCTTTAGGACCGCTTGAAATCTGCCATCGCTGTCCAACGCGATTGTCTCTGGATCGCTCAGCAGGTTTTCGGCTGCGATGACAGCCTTTCCATCCTCGAGCTTATCGGCAAGAGCAATCCACCGGGCTCTACCGGTTTTCGCGGCTGGTCCGATCTTCTGGACAATCTGCTCCGGCAGCCGTCGGGCGATTGCAATGTACCGGCTAAGGTCTGACTTGTCGGTCGAGAGTGCGGCCAGGATCGTGGAGCGATCGTATCCGGCATCCTCAAGGCGCCTCGCGAAGAAGGCCTTCTCGATGAAGGTCAGGTCCGCGCGATCGAGGTTCTCTCGCCCTTGCGCGATAACGAGCTCGGCATCGGTCAGATTCCGAACAATCGCCTTAACTGGTCGTCCCAAGCGGGTTGCTACTCTGAGCCGCCGGCGTCCGTAGACAATCTGAAAATGATTGGCTTTCTCCGGGTGCGGGCGGACAAGAATCGGCACTTGTTGCCCACGCTCGCGGATACTCTCCACCAGGGTCTCAAAGCCCGGATCGACATCGATAGCGATACGATCTGCTATTCTCGACCCTTCGATCTGCGCAGCCTCCAGCGAGAGTACTACCTCGCCTTCAGCAAGCTGTTGATGCAAGCGCTCGGCAGCCCTCGCACCTTCCGTCATCTCTTGAAGCGAACTGCCCATTGCGGCGATCGCGCCGGTACGAACACGCTCAGCATTTTTCGGCGGCACATGTGCAGCCGGCTCGGGCTTCCTTAGGAATAGCGAGTTGATGGCATCCTTCCGGCTCATCAGCGCCCTCCCACCGCGTGACCACAGCACATCAGCCAAAGTTGGGAGCTCCCAACTCCAGACAACCAGTCACTCCGAACGCCCCCTTCCGGGCGGGACAACGAAGAAAGTTGGGAGCTCCCAACAGCCACAAATTGGTCCTGATCGGCATCGCCCCAGGCAGGAATGCTGAAATCATCCGCGCCCCCATGCCGCTTTCATTAGGCCCTCGATTTCTGCATTTACTGCCTGAAGCGACTCCATCGCTCGGTCGTAAGTTGACCGAGTCATGTTCTCTCTTCCAATTTCGTACAGGGTCTGGTTGGACAATCCGGCATCCGAGACTGCCGCGGACTTGACCATCGGATTGGTCAAAACGAAATCGTCAAACATGTTCCGCAACAGCGCCGCCACCTTGGTCTGCGGAGCGTCCTGCGGCTCGAATCGGGTCAGTAGATACCGGACGAAATCATACTTGAGTTCACCGCCAGCGTCCCTGACAACACCCAACAGATCGCGTGTCATCAAGAGGAACTGACTCATTGAGGCGATATCGAGCATTTGCGGATGCACCGTGACGACCATGGACGTCGCTGCGCACAGCCCGCTTAGCGTCAGGAAGCCAAGCTGGGGAGGGCAGTCGATAACGACGATGTCATACTGATCCGCCACGTCATCGAGGGCCCGAGCAACGCGGGTGAAGAACAGGCCGTCGCGCGTCTGCACACCAGAGGTCAGGGCCTTTGGTGTCGTGTGTTCAAACTCCATCAGCTCCAAATTGCCAGGAACGAGATCCAACCCATCGAAATAGGTTTTGCGGATGACGTCGCTCAGTGCCCGCTTCTGATCATCGTATCGGATGGCCGCATACAGGGTCTCATTCGATAGAACCTCCGTCTCGGGAAGCACCCCGAGGAGCGCAGATAGGCTAGCTTGAGGGTCGAGATCGATAGCGAGAACCCGATAGCCCTGAAGCGCAAGGTGCTGCGCAAGGTGGGCCGACGTTGTCGTCTTGCCCGACCCGCCTTTAAAGTTCGTCACTGCGATAACCTGCAGGTGCTCCCCAGGGCGGCGATGGGGAACGACATCAATCCGATCCCGACCGCGAAGAGATTTGGCGAGTAGCTGACGCAGCTCGTTAATCTGAGCCAAGGTGTAAAGCCGGCGGCCATTGCTGGCGAGATCGGGCTGCGGTCCTTCGCCGGCTAACGTCATCTTCCTTAGAGTGGAATCCGAGATGGAAATCAGACGCGCTGCCTCGCCAGACGTAAATTTCCGCAGAACCTTCCTCGAGGTGGGAGGAAAGAGCGCCTCGCTCATGGCATGGAGTTGCGAGCTGAGAAGCTCAGCCTGCGCGCCGATGGTGTCCTCGACAGAGGGGATCAGCTTTCGCGTATGCTCGGCAGCTTGACTCACGTTCGAAACTCTCATCACGGAAAAACGGGCAAACACCCATATTTACCGTGACGATAGCAATTAGCCATTCTGCTGCAAGAGTTTAATGGTTAACTAGTACTTAACGGCAGCGCCGGCTTCCGCTTCTACCCATCTACGCTCGGCTGCTTCAATGAAGGATTTCAACGCGGTAGCCGAACCGGACCCACCGCGCAGGAAGGCCAGCGGGCCACAAATTCACTCGGGTAACCTCCGCACTTCCCGACCACAGGGCAGTGAATTCCCCCCGACTCATTCGCCAGACGGAGAATCGCGCGAACAATTGCGTCCTACGGGGTAGCCAAGGCGATGTACCATTTGGCCTCCGAACATCGCGAACACAAGCACCTCGTCGCAGATCACCGTCGAGACGAAGTCCGACGACAACTGGTGCATCCCACTCAGACGCGGTAACGTCGCTCTTGAGGCAGTACGCGCTGCCTTGGGGCGTCGAAACCCCTGGTTAGCGGTTGGTGCCGGCCGTGACGGCACCGCACTCCTTGACCCTATGGTCGGGGATCCTGTGGCGCATGCAACAGGTTCACCCGAACTAAAGGCCATGGGGCCGTCTA
Source organism: Bosea sp. AS-1 (assembly GCF_002220095.1). Taxonomy (GTDB): domain Bacteria; phylum Pseudomonadota; class Alphaproteobacteria; order Rhizobiales; family Beijerinckiaceae; genus Allobosea. The sequence continues at coordinate 26,463 of NZ_CP022370.1, read as the reverse complement.
ACCACGGTTTCGAACTCCCCGATCACCAAGAGTCAGCGAGGGATTGTTTGCGGGGGCGTACCGCAGGCATTGCTCTTTGGGGAATGAAGACGTGGCGCCAGGCCGACCACAGTCCGACGACAATCGCGCAGACCGCGCCATCGCGGCGCATCGCTCTTACCTCGACGCTCTCGTCGCGTGGGAGCGCGCTCTTCACGCGATAGAATGTGACCTCTGCCGACCGCGCGATGCGTCGCAGAAAGAGCTGGTCGAACTCGCTGAGCAAGCCGAAGCTGAGAAGGAGCGCTGGCGCGCAGCGTTTCGAGATCTGGCCGCAGAGCTCGGATACATCCCGAGAGGGGAGGGGATCGCGCTTCCGGATCAGGAACAAGGATGCGAATGTCCAGATCCTGCCACGGCGGCCGCTCTTTCATCACGGGCGTGAATCGACCGCCTCTGATCGATTCAACCAATCAATTGGACCCAACGGTGGGCGAATGGGACGATTCGGCTGACGCAACATGCCGGGTCCGCCATGCCTCTCCTTCACATCCTCCTCGAGCGGATCGACCCCGCGCAGAACATGGCGCGCTACTATGTGCTGTCGATCGAGCCGACGCTCTTCGGCGATAGTGCCCTGGTCCGCGAATGGGGACGAATCGGCTCGTCCGGCCAGCGCCGCAGCGAACTCTTCCAGCAACCGAACGACGCCCATCTCGCACTCGACACCTGGTTGAAGCGCAAACGCCAGCGTGGGTATCAGCAGCGACAATAAATGCCCAACCTGCGGCTGCGTCGTGGCCGACTTTTCTACTTGCAATGGGTATTTATCACCATAGCGGTCCAGGACTCGGTGTGGCGCACTCGGCGCCCGTTTTTCCAGCCGAGGAGCTCCGCGATGCTTATGGTCATTCCGGGCTCGGACATCAGCCGTCACGCCGCGCTGATGGATCGGGTCTTCCGCTTCCGCCATTCCATCTTCGTCGACGAGAAGGCCTGGACTGATCTGCGCCAGCCCGACGGCCGCGAGCGCGACCAGTTCGACGACGAGAACGCCATCCACCATGTCTGCCTGCGCGGCGATGAGATTGTTGGCTATCAACGCCTGCTGCCGACAACGCGACCGCATCTCCTGACCGAAGTGCTGGGAGATCTTTGCCGAGAACGACCGCCGACTGGTCCTCGCATCTTCGAATGGACACGCTTCTGCGTCGCGCAGGGCTGGCGGGACCTGCGCCCCCGGCCGGACGGCCCCTTCCTCGAGCTCGCGCAGGGCGTCGTCGAATGGGGGTTGGCTCGTCGAATCGACACGGTCACGGTCGTAATCGACTGGCGCCTGATGGTGATCGCCATGCAGCTGCGCTTCTTCGTCCGTCCGCTCGGCTTCCCGAAGAAGATCGGGCGAGATGAGGTTGTCGCGCTACGGATGTCGTTCAGTCGCGAAACTCTCGACATGCTCCACCAAGCCCGCGGCTCCGAAACCTCGGTCCTCTCCGAATTCCCGCTCTCGACGGCAGCGTAAGTCCCGGCCGAGACGCGAGGAAACAGCACCATGATCCGAATGACCGACGCGAAGGTCGTGGCCGGCGAGTTGCACGCGCGATACGATCACGCTCGCGCCGTCACACTCATGGCGCGGACCATGCAGAAGGCGTTGTTCGGCGGCCGGCAGGACGAGGTCGTCTTCTGGGCTCTGGTCTACGCCCATTATTGCGGCGGGGAGTTATCCCCGCCATCGATGGGCAGCTCGATACCGTGCCTTTCATCCTGCGTGATCCGTCCGGATTCAGCTGAATCGGGGAAAATTCCCGCCTACGCGCCGTGCGGCAGTGTTCTGATGGCCCGCTTTTCCAGCGTAGTGTCCGACGCCGCGCGATGCCTCGATCACGCGTCGCGTTTCATCGGCTTGTCGCTCATCCTCTCCTATGGTCAACTAAACGGGTCGAAAGCCGCCAAAGAGCGGTGGGTTGGGTGGAGAGCGTAGTGCTGTTTAGCCATCGTTTCACGGCTGTCTGGGTCCGCACCGGCATCGTCGCCGTGCTGTTCGGTGTCGTGCTGCTGCCGTTGGCCTTCGGACGCTGACCGCGTCCGCGCGAGATCGAAACCGCCGATCGAGCGACATAGGCGCTGAATGAAGCCGTCGCTGTCGAAATGGGAGCACACTTTCCTCGCCGCTCTCCATTCGCTATGCCGCAGGACGCAATCAATCGCGAGGATATGGTGTATCAGGTCAAGGCCTTCACCCGGGTCTCCAAGACGAATAAGCGCGCGCCCACGGCAAGCGAAGCGCTCCGCCTCTTTCGCGAGATGCAGGCCGGCCCCGGCGTGACGTCTTGCGCCGTCTTTCAGAAGGGCGTGCTCGTCAGCCAATCGGAGCTGGAGCGGGCAGCCAACCGCGAGCAGAACCTACGCGCCTGAGTCGCCAAGGTCATATGCCATCGACATGCAGAGGGCGCATAACGGACCTCAGCAATGCTGCGTTGCAAAATGGCCCGTGCGGGCCGATATCGGCGGCACGGTTGTTCCGAACGGGCTCCGCCACCTCCTCCCGGCGTCGACCCCGTTTCAGCCGTTCCCCTCTGAGATATTTGGCGTGTCGCCGAATGTTTCAAACTTTCAAGGCCGGCTCCCGAAAGGGACGTCGGCCTCTTTTCTTGGCGCCCCGATCCTACGCCTCGCGAACAATGTGATGAGGGGATCGGTCGCCACGCGATGGCATGCGACCCGACATAGCAACCGCTCAAGAAGAAGGGCCCGCAGGCCCTTTGAAAGTTGCCTGAAACCAGGCTCGGGGAGGCGTGGAAAGGGTCTCGCTTTCCGCAAAGTCAGGTTAGCCGAGGGGATTGGTATTGCAAGAGAATTGCAGCCAATGGTTGCAGCTCCGTATCAAAGAGCCAACTACACATCCGTCGACCGCACGATGACCGATGCCTCGGACGATGACGGCGGATTGGCCGCGACTCCAATTGAAGTTGGATAGTCACCTGGTCCGGACGGCGTCGGCGTACAGGTCGTCGACGCTTCGCCGGTGAAGCAGGAGGCATCATAGCCAGCTCCCTTGACGAGATAGGTGCAGACGCTGACGCCATTGCCATCCTTGACGTTGCGCGCGTTGCAATCGCCGCTCGCGGCATAGTTGGCGAGCTTGCCGCCCTTGCCGCAGCCGAACTGGCAGGCCATCAGGATCGCCGACTGGTCGATCGTGGCGCAACGTCCGCCGGAACAGACCTGCTGGCCGACCAGCGAGCTCATGCCGTTCTTCTGCACCTGCGACCAGGAGTTCTGCTGGTATCGTGTCCAGGCAGCGACCTGGGCCTGCGGATCATTGAGGAAGCTCTGGGCGCTGCCGCTGTAATAGCGCTCGAAGGTGCCCGGACAGAACTGGAAGGCGCCAAGGCAACCATATTGGTTGGTGGTGCCGAAATTCCCCTCGGCGGCCGAAACCTTCGCGGCGAAGGGCGCACAGTTCGCCGGGATGCCCGCTGAGGTCAGGCTCGCGGCGGATTCGCCGGCGAAGGCGAGCGCGGATGAGAGGCAGAGCGCGATGCCGGCCTCGAAGAGGGCAGGGCGCTTCCTCATGGCTTGCCCTCGCCGAGCTCGAAGCGGAAATCGCCGTTGAGCAGCGTCTTGCCATCGTCGCTCAGTCGGAACGGATTTCGCGCGAATTCCGCCTGCAGCCCGTTCGCCGGCAGCCCGGCGAAGCGGGGATCGTTCGGTGGGATGATCTGGCGCATCATGTCGTCGATGAGCACGGCGCGGCGGCCGCCTGGCTCGATGCGCAGCAACCGGGTCGGACAGGTCGCAGCAGCACAATCGTCGTTCCAGATCTGCGAAATCAGGAACTCGCCGCTCGCTGTGCGCAGCTGATACTCGTGGATGGTCACCGGGCCACCGGAAAGCGCATCGCCCGTCCAGATGCCATCAGGATCGGTCGCGACGTTCCGATAGCTCGCCTTGTAGCTGAAGCTCGCCTCGGCGGCGCGTGATGGGCTGGCGATCGCCGAGCAGGCGGCAGCCAAGGCGAAGGTCCCGAACAGTGCTGATCTCATCGATGCCTCCCTGGGCGATGGGCGCTCATGGGCGCGCGAGCGGAATGTTGAAAGAGCAGCCGTCGACAACCTGGTGGTTGACGACCATGCCGAGCTTCAGGCGCTTCGAGCCGACATCATAGGCACCGTAAGCGGCCGAGGCGGATGGATCGATGTTGGCACCTGGTTCCGGCTCGAGATAGCAGCCGCGGCCGGCGTCCAGCGTCTCGACGCGAATGCCGTTATAGATCGCGATCCGCATCGGACAGAGCTTCACGACCGCGCGCACCTTGCTTTCGCGTAGCTTGGGCGCGCAGCCGAGCGCTGTGTTCAGCACCGTCAGCACAACGGAACGCCGCTCGCTCCAGATCACGAAATGTGCAGCGATCGCCGGCGCGTTGCCGTCGACGAAGCGCCGATCGCCGCGCACCCGATAGGCCTCGTTGTTGGCGTCGATCTGATCTTTCCAGATATCGGTATAGGTCGCGCTGCGCGGTGTCGGCCGCTGCAGATCGGAATAGGCGAGGGGACGCCAGGCACCGGGATCGGGTGTCAAGGCCTGAGATTGAGCCCCATCCACCGGCGCGATCACCAGCCCCAACAGGACCGGCGCCGCCCACCGGCACCGCTGCCAGGCGGCTTCGTCACTCTCTCTCCCGGAAGAAGCCGAGCCAACCACAGCCACTCGCCCCTAGCGGTACCGCGACCGGCCGGGCACCCACCACCAGAGATCGCGTGGCGAGCCCTCGCGATCGCGCCAGGCAACGGACGCGCGCGGCGGATCGACCGGCAGCATCGTCCAGTGCGAAAGGTGATAGTAGAAGTTGACGGCCTCCCGCCGGACGGCGCGCCCGTCGCCGTCGAGGAAATCCGTGGCGCAATGCACGACGGGACCGCGATAGCGCGTCACACGGGCCGTCTCCGCATCCAGCGCCCCGGGTTTGCAACCGAACAGGCGGACCGCGGGAGGATAGGGCCGACCGGCAGCCGAGGCGCCGATCAAGCGGCGATGGGCGGCGTTGGCGTCGGATTGGGTCGGGTAGGGGAAGCGCTCGGTCAGGATCGGCGCGAAGGTCGATCCGTCCGGAGCGTATTCCAGTCGTCCCGGAACGACGCGCTCCGGCGTGTGCAGGGCCTCCGCTCCGGCGATCGAAGTCACGGCAACCGGCTCCGGCGGCTCGGGAGTCGTTGCCGCGCACCCCGCAACCGTGGCGGCAAGCACGACGCCGAATAGGGTCCGGTTACCCGTCATGGGGCGGCTTCCCCTGGCGCGGCCGGTGCGGCGGACGATCGATGTGCGCGCCAGTCCCAGGGCATTTCGAAGGTGCTGGACCAAAGGCCGCGATAGGCCTTGCGCGCCTGCTGCTCGGCCTGCCCGTAGCTCGGCGGGTTCGTCTGATCCTCGGCGGCCGCCGGCGCCAGCACGGCGACACCCTCGCGCAGCATCGAGGCCGCGAGATCGGGATGACTGGCCGTAGCGCAGCGCGCGAGGCGCTCATCACCGTCTTCGCGGATCACGGCACAGGCGAGCCAGCGATTGAGCGTCGCGGTGACGAGCCAGGCGGTGGCCATGGTGCCGCAGGGCCAGGGCTGGCGGCCGAGCGTCGCCATCTGGCCGGGCGCGCAGGTCTCGATGCCATAGAGCCGGAATACCGTCTTGGTCTCGATATCGCGGAAGCGCGTGCCGTCGATAACCTCGACCCGCAAGGGAGGGGACTGCGCTGGCAGCTTCGGACGATAGGTTCCGGTGCTCAAGGCCTGTGCGAGACATGGCGCGGCGAGTGCGACGACGCCGAGGCAGCCGAAGAGGCGTGCATCACGAAGCCAATTCATCGCGAAATCCGGGGTCGAGCATGGGACGGCAATCGGAATCTCCTCAAGCGTGCTCAGCGCTGCGATGCGCCGGCCGCGGGCGTGCTGCCTTCCCGCAAGGCGCGCAGGATGATGGCGTTGGGATCGGGCAAATCGGCAAAGGCCCAGAGTCCAGCGCGCGCCTGCTGCGCGACGCGCTGGGCAACCAGGTAGGGCTCGTGAACCGGCTTGCCGTCGGCGTTCAGCGCCGCGAAGGCGAAGCCCGTGGCGATCAGGGCGGTGCCGAGATCGATGCGGGAGCCCGCGCCCGACCCTTCGCTGCGCGACGCGACGCAGAAGACGAAGACCGTGCGATTCTGCGGCAGGGCGGCCGCGTCATAGCATTGCGGTTTCAGGTCACGGATCAGGGCGATCAGCATGGCAAGCGAGGCCTCGCCGCAATCGCGCCGAACCCCATGCGCATTGGTGAAGCCCGTGCCGCGCAGGCAGGATTGCACGCCGTAGAGGCGATAGGTCGTGCCGGCCTCCGACCAGCTATCGCCGGTGAGGTAGAGTGCATTCGTCGGGACCGGAAACCAGCGCGAGCCGGCGGCTTGCGCGAACGCGGTTCCTGCGGCCATGACCACTCCGATCGTCAGCGCGAGGGATCCGGCAACCCGCATCTCAATAGCCCTGCAGCGAGAAGTAGAAGCGCTGGACGCCATTCGCCGTGGTGATATCCACGAAATGCGGCTCGCTGCGCGTCGCCCGCGGCGTGGTCGGATAGGTCGTCCTGCAGCCGGTGTCGGACATGCAGCTCTGCTGCGGCTTCGACAGATCGGCGCAGAGATTACCGTTCTGGGATTGCGTGACGGCGGTTACGTAATCGTCCCCCGCCTGAACCGGCGTCTCGCCGGCAGGACAGGCCTGGTACGGCTCATATCCGAGGCCGCTCGTGCGACCCTCCGGGCAGGCCGGCCAGCTCCCGCCCTTGGCAAGAATCCGAAACAGGGTCTGCATCACCGGGACGCAATAGGGGATGCTCGGCCAACCCGGTGAGGTCGCGGCGGAGCAAAGCAGCACCTTGCAGCCGAAGGATGCGTCCTGCGCGCGGGCGGGCCCGGCCGAAAGCGGCCCGAGCAGGCTCAACATCACCATCCCGCAGGCAGCTTGGCGTCTCATCGTTCCTCCGCAAACGGGGTTGACCGGCTCGTGTCGAAGCGGCTACCACATGTCTAACATCTATTCTAATAGATATTAGATGGAAAGAGCGAACGGATGCGGATTCGGAGCTTCGTAGTCGGATTAGGGATCTTTACGAGCGCTTTCGGCAGCGTTCACGCGCAGGATCGCTCGCCGGCGAGACATGCCGCTGTCGACGCATCGGGCCGTGTGGTGCCGATCTCGCCGGTGCCGCCACAGGCGGCGGGATCCGACAGGGCAGGGGGCGCAGCGCCCTGCGCAACCGATAAGCCGCTATCGTCGGAGGACGCCCGCGCGCTCGTCACCCGCGTCGCGACGGAAGAGGATTTCTATCCCGATTTCGTGCTCTCGGTCGCCAAGACCGAAAGCCGTTTCAACTCGGTCGCGGTCTCGGAGAAGGGCGCCTTCGGGCTGATGCAGCTGATGCCGGCGACGGCAAAGCGCTTCAAGGTCGATCTCTGCGACCCCACTGGCAATGTGCTGGGTGGGGTGCGCTTCCTACGGGCGCTCCACCAGAAATACCGGAACCCCTTCTATATCCTCGCCGCCTACAACGCCGGCGAGGACGCGGTCGAGAAGAACCGCGGCGTCCCGGCTTTCCCCGAGACGATCCGCTACGTCGCCGAGGTCATCAACGACTTCTACGCCTTGCCCGCGCCTGGCCGCACAGCCGCGCGCACATCCTCGTCGAAGGCCACGGCACAGGCGGCCTGGAACGATGGTTTCGTCATGCATATCGACTGAATGGAGATCCCGATGATCGCTTCGCTTGCCCGTCGTGTTCTTGGCAGCGCCGTTTTGGCGCTGAGCGCCACCGCCGCCTCCGCGCAGTCCGGCGGCACACTTCAACCCGTCCAGTCGACCCTGCAGCAGCTCGTCTCGACCCTGACCGGCCCGATCTCGACCTCGCTCGCGACGCTGATGGTGATTGGCTGCGGCTTCGCGGCCTGGGCCGGGCGTCTGACCTGGGGTTTGGCCGGCGCCGGCATCTTCGGCATCGTCCTTGTCTTCGGCTCTGCCCAGATCGTCCAGTTCTTCCAGTCGGCGGTCGGCCAATGACGGGAGACGAACTCGAGGATCCGCTGATCACGCCGTTGGTCAAGGCACTGACCCGGGCACCGACGCTGATGGGCGTGCCCTACATGTATTTCATGTTCAACGGCGTGGTTTCGAGCGTCTGCTTCCTGATCACGCATAATCTCCTGATGCTGCTCGTCGCGATCCCGCTGCACCTGCTCGGCTATGTGCTGGCGCTGCGGGACGATCGCATCTTCGAAATCCTGTTCGTCCGCTCGACGAAATGTCCGCCGCGTTCGCGCGCCTTTTGGGCGGCCGACAGCTATCGGGTCTGAGGTCGAGATGGTCGCCCGCGCCCTCCTCGATGAACTGACCTTCGGCGCCGTCTCGCGGCGCGAGCGGCCGGTCTCCTCGCATGTACCTTATACCCGCCATGTCGACGACCACATCATCCGGACCCGCGACGGCCTCGTCCTGACCATCTTCAAGCTTGACGGCTATTCCTTCGAGACGGCCGATCTCAGCGAGGTGAACGGACGCCTGCTCGGCCGCAACGATGTGGTTCGGACCCTCGCGAACTCCCGCTTCGCTCTGGTCAGCCACATCATCCGGCGAGAGGTCGAGCCGCGCATCGACTCCACCTTCGACAACCCGTTCTGCCGCGAGCTCGATGAACGCTACAACGCCGCGCTCTCGCAGCGGCGGATGTTCGTCAACGACCTCTATGTGACGATCGTCCGCCGTCCCCTTCAAGGTCAGGCCGGCACCTTCGACGCGGTCCTCGGCACGCTGCTCGGCCGCAAGGACCAGGCCGGTGAATCGCTCGCGCGGCAGACCGCGCTCGCCGAGCTGCGGGATGTCGCGACCGCGGTGAAGGAATCCCTGAGCGGCTATGGCGCACGGCAACTCGGCGTCGTCGATCGCGACGGCACCTGGTTCTCCGAGCCGCTCGAATTTCTTGTGCAGCTCCTCAACGGCGGCATGCCGCGGCCGATGCATCTGCCGCGCATGGATCTCGCCGACGCGCTGTCGATGAAGCGCCTCTTCTTCGGGCGCAACGCGATCGAGATCAGGGGCGCCGGCCCCACCGACACGCGCTTCGGCGCCATGATCTCGATCCGGGAATATCCGGCGCAGACCGGACCGGGCTCCCTCGACAATCTGCTGCGCGTTCCACACGAATTCATCGCGACGCAGAGCTTCGCCATCGTCGATCGGCCGGAAGCGGCGAAGCAGATCGACCGTGTCTCACGCCAGGTCGACATGTCGGACGAGGCCGGCTCGATCGTTGCGGATCATCTCGATGCAGCCCGCGACGAGCTCCTCGGCTCGGAAGCGATCTATGGCGAGCACCATATGACGGTGATGTGCCTCGGGCGGGACCTGGCCGAGGTCGGCGCCGCCGTCACGGCGGTCGGTGCCGCGCTGACCGACCGCTCGGTGATCTGGGTGCGCGAGGATTTGAACTGCGAGCCGGCCTTCTGGGCACAGCTTCCCGGCAACTTCGCCTATATTGCCCGCAAAGCGGTGATTTCGTCGAAGAATTTCGCCGGGTTCGCCTCGCTGCACAATTACCCGAGCGGACGGCCGAGCGGGAACCATTGGGGTCCGGCGATCTCGGTTTTCGAGACGACGTCGCAGACGGCCTATTATTACAACCACCACGTCCGTGACATCGGCAATTTCACCGTGGTCGGTCCGACGGGATCGGGCAAGACGGTCTTCCTCTCCTTCATCGCCGCGCAGACGCAGCGGATCGAACCGCGGCCAAAACTCCTCTTCGTCGACAAGGATCGCGGCGCTGAGATCTTCATCCGCGCGCTCGGCGGCCAGTATGAGACCTTGGTGCCGGGCGAGCCGACCGGGTTCAACCCGCTGTCCCTGCCGGACACCGCATCGAACCGGGAATTCCTCTACCAGCTCTTCGGTTTCATGCTGCGGCCGGCACCGGGCGGCGAGCTCTCGGCCTCGGAAGAGCAGGTCATCCGAAACGCGATCGCGGCCTCCCTCGACTCCGGCCCGGAGGGGCGGACGCTGCAGGCCTTCTCGACGCTGCTGCGCGGTCGGATCCGGGCGGGGGAGGGCGATCTGCTCGCACGGCTTGAAAGCTGGATGCGGGCCGACCAGCGTGGCTGGCTCTTCAACAATGACGAGGACCAATTCTCGATCTCGTCGATCTTCGGCTTCGACATGACGCGCGTGCTCGACGATCCCGTCATTCGCACCGCCGCGCTGATGTACATCTTCCATCGCATGGAGGAGCTCGTGACCGGAGATCCGGTGATGATCTTCCTCGATGAGGGCTGGCGGCTGCTCGATGACGAGGTGTTTGCCTTCTTCATCCGCGACAAGCTCAAGACCATCCGCAAGCAGAACGGCATCATCGGCTTCGGCACGCAATCGGCCGCCGATATCGTGCGCTCGAAAACGTCGAACACGCTGATCGAGCAGACCAGCACCAATATCTTCTTCCCGAACCCGAAGGCCGATGACGAGAGCTATCGCCAGGCCTTCCGCCTATCGGGCCGCGAGGTCGCCTGGATCCGCGCGACCGCGCCGGAAAGCCGATCCTTCCTGATCAAGCACGGTCGCGACAGCGTCGTCGCGCGCCTCAACCTCGCGAGCATGCCCGACCTGATCAAGGTCCTGTCCGGCCGGACCGAGACGGTAGCCGAGCTCGAGGCTCTCCGCGCCCGCGTCGGTGACGACCCCGCCGTCTGGCTGCCGATCTTTCTCGGAAGGAGCGATGCATGAGGATGCTGCCGATCGCCATCGTGATTGCCTTGGCGTCGCTCACGCTTCCCGGACACGCCAATGTTCCGACGAACGATGCCACGGCCCTGACCCAACGCTCCGAGCAATCGGCCACGACGATCAAGCTCGTGCCGGTCACGACCAAGCGCCAGGAGGCCAACAAGGGCGTCAAATGCGCGGTGACCACCGGCAAGAAGGCGAACGTCACCAATCCGACGGTCGAACCGCAGAACGGGGCAGGGGCGAAGAAGATCCAGTCCTACGCACCGGAGATGCCGGCGACGGTCGATCCTGAGGCGCGCGGCGGCAAGCTCAACAGCCAGACCCGTTTCCAGTCGACGGCCACTGTCGTGGGCGGGGTCGAAGCCAGTCATTCGACGATTGGCGCCGCCCGGACCAGCTACCAGACGGCGAGCCAGGAGGTCGGCAAGGCCGACACGGTGATGGGTGCGCTCGACGAGAACAGCGCCGCGCGGACCCAGAACAATCTGAGCTGGAACGGCGTGATCGGCTCGACGAATCTATGGGTCACGGCGCTCAACGCCCAGAACCTCTTCTCGAATAGCGAGATGAGCCGGGCGTCATCCGGCATGCGCGCCCCGGCCCGGCCGAGCCGGCCGCTAGTGGGCTCGGTCTGCCCGGTCGGGATGATCGGTGCCGGCACGACCACCGATCCTTGCCGCGCGCCGACGAGCTGCCAGACCACCCAGCCCGGGACCACACCCGATCCCGCCTGCGTCAGCACACGCCCCACCGATAGCGACAGCAACGTCCTGTTCTATCTCACCGCAATTCAGAACGCGGCGAACGCGGCCGCCGGCGCCGCTGGGCAATAGGGAGGTCTCGATGCGTCCAGAGCTCTTGCTAATCTCTCTCGTCGCGGCGATCGCCGCCGTCACCCCGGCCCGCACGCAGGTCCCAACCCGCGATGACGCCAACCTGACGAAGGCGCAGGAGATCGCGACCAACACCCGCGCGATCCTGACTGCCGATCAGGAGATCATGCAGTTCACCCAGAAGACGCTCGCCGCCGTCACCGGTGACCGTTCCTCGCAGGCGCAGGGCACGCTCGCGGAGATGGCGCTCGGCGGCGGCTTCTCGATGGGTCAGGCGCCCTCGCTCGGTTCGGTGATCTCGGGTGGCGCGCTTTCTTTCGCGGGGATGGGCTCAGGCTCGCAGAACATCGTCTCGTCGCTCATCAACGGCCTGCAGCTCGTCCAGACCATCACCGGCATCACCAGCGGCAAATCGCATCCGGTCGACACCGCCTACAAGAATTCGGTGAATGTCGCGGCAACCCTCTCGGGCTTGATCGATTCCACGCAAGGCGCGGTCAAGCAGCGCTCCCAGTCGTTCACGCAGGGCGGCCAGGAGATCGGGAAGGCGCAGGATCTGAAGGGCAGCGTCGACCAGAATACGCAGGTCCAGATCCAGACCGGGCAGACGATCAACGAGCTCAACGGCGTCGTCAATAACGCCGCGGCCGCCGCCAACCAGAGCAACCTCGACCGCCTCGCAGCAGAATCGGCCGCCGCGCGCGCCATGCGGTTCACCCAATGACGACCGAAACCCGCAAGATCCTGATTGCGCTCGCCGCCGGCCTCGTCGTCGCCTTCGTCGCCGCGGCGATCGGCATCCTGAGCTCACGCGGTCCTTCGACGCGAGCGCCAGCCGCGCCGCCTTCCGGCGCGGATGCCGAGGCCGCCAGCCGGGCCATGACCTTCACGCAACCGAAAGCGCCGACGCCTTGAAGACCTGCCTGAGACCTGCCGTGCTCGTCATTCTCGCCGGCCTCCTTGCAGGCTGCGGACACAAGACGCTGAAGGCACCCTGCGCGCCTGACGAGGCCGGCACGCCGCTCGCCTTCGCGGAAAGCACGACTCCACACATGCCGGCCGCCTTCGCCGGGCTCGATCCCTGCGGTCCGATGAAGCCGATCTGAGCACGTCGATGGCCCAGAACTTCAGCATCACCACGCTGCTACAATCGGTCGACCAGATTGGGCAGAACTATGTGTCGAGCGCCTATCAGGCGCTGTCGAGCGCCGCGACCTCGGGCGGCGCGACCAGTCCGGCCGGGCTGATGCTCACCCTCTATGTGATCTTCTGGGGCGTCGGTATCTGGCAGGGCACCGCCACGGGCGGCCCGGCCGATCATGCCTTTCGCCTGTTCCGGGCCTTCCTGATCTATACGCTCGCGACGAGCTGGAGCGATTTTCAGACCTTCGCCTATAACGCGCTGAACCAGGGCCCCTCGGCGATCGGCAACACGCTGCTGAGCTCGGTCACCACGGCGAACAATACCGGCACCGCCGCCAACCTCACCTCCGTCAACGGCGTGCAGGACGCGCTGCAGAACATGTGGGACACCACCAACAGCGCGACCGAAGCCTTCCTGCAGAATGCCGGCATCACCAATTGGGGCCGTATATCTTCGCGGCTATCTTTTATCTTGTGATGGCGGTGCTGATCGGCTTCGCCCTCTTCCTGATCATGCTGTCGAAGCTGTTTCTCTGGTTACTGCTGGCGCTGGCGCCGCTCTTCATCATCCTGCTGTTGTTCGGCGCGACGAGCCGGTTCTTCAGCGGCTGGCTCAGCGCTGTCGTGCAGTATTTTGTGGTGCAGGTTCTGGTCTATGCTTTCCTGGCTTTCTACGTCTCGCTGATCCAGCAATCGATCGATGCGCTGAACGGCGTCACCGGCTCGAAGTCCGCGACCTGGGCGACGATCGGTCCCGTCGTGCTGCTCGCCATCATCGGCATCCTGCTGCTCGCCCAGATCAACAATGTCGCCGCGGCGATCGCGAGCGGCGTGCCGATCCATTCGCCGCGCCTCGGCGCGGTGTTCGCGACCGCGACCGGATATCGCCTCGGCCGCGCCGCCAACCGGGCGCGGCTCGAGTTCCGCAATCCCTTCAACCCGGCCTCGATCTCGCGGCGTGAGGAGCTTGCCGCCCGGCAGCGCACCCGCGTCGGCCTGCGCGCCAGCGCCTGGGCGCACAGCCCCGAATTCAAGCATCTCGCCGAGCAGTTGCGGAATTCCGCGAATGCGAAGCCTCCGGCTGGGGGAGGGCGGCCATGACCGATGCCGCCGCTCCCGAACCGAAGCGCCTCGATCCGCGCTACTATGTCGACGGCGCAAGCTGGGAGCAGGACATCGCCCGGCGCAACCGCAACTCCCGGGCGCTGGCCTGGATCGTCGCGACCATCATGAGCGTCGTCGCGATCGTGGCACTCGGCGCGCTTGCCCTGATGGTGCCGCTGAAAACCTACGAGCCCTATATGGTCGTCGTCGACAAGACGACCGGCTTCGTCGAGGTCAAGCGACCGATGGCCGAAGGCGCGCTGACCCAGGACGAGGCTGTCACCATGTTCAGCGTGGTGCGCTACATCAAGGCGCGTGAGACCTATGATCCCCGGGCACTCAAGGACAATTTCGACCTGGCGCAGCTGCTCGCCGCCGGCGACGCCGCGCGCGAGCTCACCGAGATCTATTCGCCGGCGAACCCGAAGAACCCGGTCAAGGTCTTCGGCATGAACAGCCAGGTCGCGGTCACCATCAAATCGGTGACCTTCCCGAACAACCGCACCGCGCTCGTCCGTTTCGCCACCGAGGAGAAATCCGCGACCAATATCGTGACCCGCCACTGGGTCTCGCTGCTGCGCTTCCGCTATACCGGCACGCCGATGCGCAACGATTGGCGCTTCGACAATCCGCTCGGCTTCCAGGTCCTCGAATACCGCCGCGACCAGGAGACGGCACCGGCGCCGGGCGCGGGCGGAGCGCAGCCATGATCAGGCAGACCCTGGTCGCGGCCGTGGCCTTGCTGGTCGCCACGGTGGCCGCGCTCGCGGAGGCCGTGCCGCGGCCGGGCCGCGTCGATTCCCGCGTGCGCGACATCACCTATAACCGCGACAACGTCACCGCGATCGATGCGAGCTACGGTACCTCGACCATGATCGAGCTGCAGCCGGGCGAGAAGATCGAGACGCTGGCGCTCGGCGATTCCATCGCCTGGAAGGTCGAGCCCAACCGCAAGGGCGACATCATCTTCGTCAAACCGATCGAGAAGAACGCCCAGTCAAACCTCAACGTCGTGACGACCAAGCGCGTCTACGCCTTCCTGCTGCGCTCGAACACCCGCCCGCCCGAACACCAGATCTATGCCGTCCGCTTCCGCTTTCCGGATGACGAGGCCAGCGAAAAGCTCCTCGCTGAGGCACGGCAGCGCGCGGCCTATCCCAATCTGAAGAGCCTTAACATCGCCAATGCCAACAGCGACTACGGCTACAAGGGCGCCTCGACCAACAAGCCGCTGACCGTCTTCGACGACGGCACGAAAACCTGGTTCCGCTTCGAGGGCGAGACGCCGGCGATCTATATCGTCGACGGCGAGCGCAACGAGAGCCTCGTCAACTTCCGGAGCGAAGGCCCCTATGTCGTCGTCGACAAGGTCGCGGCGCAATGGACTCTGCGCAATGGCGAAGACGCGACCTGCATCTTCAACCGCCGGCAGACCAATCTCCGCGAGCCGACCGGGCTCGAGCCCTATGCGCCGCAGCGCATCGGCGTCACCAGCAAGCCGGGAGGGTGAGAGGCGATGCCGACGCCTGACGACTATCGTTCCTTCGAGCTCGAGGCCGCGGCGGCCAGCTCCGTCGCGCGCGGACGCACCGTCTTCGGCCGGATTCTGACGATCGGCATTCCGGTTGGCGCCGCCGCCGTCGCCGGCTGGATGATCTACCGGTCGACGAACCAGCTCGCGCCGAGCATGACCGCTCCTGACCGGGAGGAGTTCCGGACGACGCAGTTTCCGGCACCGTCATTGTCGACGCCGCGGCCGCAGACCGATCAGGGCACGATCTTCGTCCCGCCTGCCATACCCGAGCCGCCGCCGGCGCCCGCCGCGCCACCCCAGACCATCCAGCCACCGCCGCCGCCGGAGCCACCGCTCGCCGCTTCCCCTCCGGATGATACCGAAGCGCGCCGGCTTGCCGAGCTCGAACGTCAGCGGCTCGAAGCGGAGGAGCGTCGGAGGTGGGAGCGGCTGCGTGCGCCGCAGGTCATTGCCGATAATGCCGCAGCCGCCGCCGGGCCCAGTGAGCTGGCAGGGCAGGGCGGTGTCGGCACCGGCCAGGAGGACGATCCGAACCGGCGTTTCCTTGCCTCGGTCTCGGCCGCCGGCGTCGAGGTCGCGCGTGCCACCAAGAATAGCCGGATCGATGCGCTGGTCGCGCAGGGCACGATGATCCGCGGCGTGCTGGAGACCGCCGTCCAGAGCGACCTGCCCGGCATGATCCGCGCGGTCGTCACCGAGAACGTCTGGTCCTTCGATGGCCGTCGCATTCTGATCCCGGCCGGCAGCCGTCTCGTCGGCGAGTACAAATCCGGCCTGGCCCAGGGCCAGACCCGCGTCTTCATCGTCTGGACGCGGCTGCTGCGCTCGGACGGCGTCTCGGTGCAGTTGGGCTCGAACGGCGCCGACGAGCTTGGCCGCGCCGGCAATGCCGGTTTCGTCGATAACCACTATCTCGAGCGCTTCGGCGCGGCGATCATGCTCTCGCTGGTCGGCGGCGCGGCGCAGTTCCTCAGCAGCTACGGCCAGAACTACAGCAATGCCGGCAACGGCACCGTGATCACCACGACCGACCCGGCGACCGGCGTCGTGACGCAGACCCAGACCGGCGCGAGCCAGAACCAGCTCAGCCTGCAGGCGCGCCAGATCGCGGCGCAGAATGTCGCGCAGACCCTGACCAATATCGCGCAGGACGCGCTCCGCAACACGATCGCCATTCCGCCGACGATCCATCTCGACCAGGGTTCTCGGATCATCGTCTTCGTGCGCCGCGATCTCGATTTCGCGGCTCTCTATCCCGATCCCGTTCGGGAGGCACTCCAGGAGATCAGACGTGAACGCGCCGGCGCGAAGCCTGACCGTCTTCGTTGACCGGGCGCTCGAACCGGTCCGGACCTGGCTCGACGACGACCAGGTCGTCGAGATCTGCGCCAACGGCCCGGGCGAGGTCTGGGTCGAGCGCTTCGGCGAAGCTGCGATGGAGCGCCATGCCGTTCCCGCCCTGACCGCACAGGCGATCCGCTATCTCGCCGAGCGCGTTGCCGGGCACTCCGGCCAGAGCGTCAACGAGGAGCACCCGCTCCTCTCGGCTGCGCTGCCGAGCGGCGAGCGTTTCCAAGGTGTGCTGCCGCCGGCGACGACCGGAGGCGGCGCCTTCGCGATCCGCAAGCAAGTGATCAAGGAGATGGGCCTCGACGATTATCGCCGGCTCGGCTCTTTCCGGCAGGTTGAGACCACGGGCGAGGGTGCTCTCTCTGACATCGACCGCCAGCTCTGCGCACATCTCGATGCCGGGCGTATCGAGGACTTCATCCGGCTTGCCGTCGTCAGCCGCTACTCGATCCTGCTCTCCGGCGGCACGAGTTCGGGCAAGACGACGTTCCTCAACGCGATCCTGAAGGAGGTGCCGGCCGAGGAGCGCATCATCACCATCGAGGACACGCGCGAGGTCAGGCCGATCCAGCCGAACTTCCTGCCGCTCGTTGCTTCCAAGGGCGATCAGGGCGAGGCGCGCGTCACCGTCGAGATGTTGCTGCAGGCTTCGCTGCGGCTGCGGCCCGACCGCATCTTCCTCGGCGAGATCCGCGGCGCCGAGGCCTATTCCTTCCTGCGGGCGATCAATACAGGCCATCCCGGCAGCATCACCACCGTCCATGCCGATAGCCCTGCAGGAGCCTTCGAGCAGCTCGCGCTCATGGTGATGCAGGCCGGGCTCGGCCTGAAGCGCGAGGAAATCGTCGGCTACATCAAATCCGTCCTGCCAATCGTGATCCAGCAGACCAAGATCGGCGGCTGGCGGGGAACCTCGGCGGTGTATTTCGCGCGGATGGCGGAGTGGCAGCAGGAGCGGGCAGGGGAGAAGCGCCGTGGCGCGCGTCGTCGCTTATAGGATCGGCATCGCCATCCTGGTGCTGATCGGGTTCTGCCTTCTCTGGAGCCTCGCCTACGAGATCGTCGTCGGCCTGCGCTGGGCGCCGCAGCGCTTCCCGAGCGAAGGATCCACGCGCTGGGCCTTGCTGCGAGCACAGAACGCCGATCGCTCGGCCGGATCGCTGCTGATCGCCTGGCAACATTTTCACGCGCGCCTGCTCTATCCGGGGACACGCATGGAGGCGCTGATCCGAGGAGGCTATGCCGTCGCAGCCGTCTGCGGTGTCGCAATCGCCGGGTTCATCGTCGCGATGGTCAATCGCCGGCAGATGCCCTATGGCGCCGCACGCTTCGGCACCCTGCTGGAGGCGGCGAAGCAAGGGCTGACCGGCAAGCAGGGCATTGTGCTCGGCACGCTTGGCGGCGTCACGATCCGCTCCGACGAGCCCGCCCATATCCTCGTCGTCGGCCCGTCGCGCTCGGGCAAGGGCACCGGGTTCGTGCTGCCCAATGGCTATCTCTGGCAGGGCTCGGCCGTATTCTTCGATCCCAAGCGGGAGAATTTCGAGGCGCTGGCCAACCATCGCACGCGGATGGGCAATCAGGTCTTCATGTTCTCGCCGGGCTCGCCCGACACTCATCGCTACAACCCGCTCGATTTCGTCCGGCGCGACGAGCGCATGGCGACGGACTGCCTGGTCGTCGCCTCCTTCGTCATTCCTGAGAAGGCCGACGATACCTGGGCCGGCGCCGGGCGCCTGCTGCTCTCGGCGCTGATCGGCTACGTGCTTGCTTCGCCGCTCACCGCGGCCGCGCAACACATGCGCACGGTCGCCAGGATGACCACGACCGGCAAGGACATCTCGACGGTGCTGCGGGCGATCGTGAAGACGGAAGCACAGCATCTGCCGACTTGGATCCTCGACAGCTTCAACCAGTACATTGCGCTTGAACCCGAGACCCGCAACAGCGCCGTGTTCAACGTCAACATGGCGATGTCGCTCTGGAACAACGGGCTGATTTCGGCGGCGACTGAGACGTCCGACTTCGACATCCGGGAGCTGCGGCGCCAGCCGATGACCATCTTCATCGGCTGCACCATTGCGGAGCTTTCGATCTTCCGGCCGCTGATCCGCATTCTGTTTCAGCAGATCCACGATCTCCTGATGGAGAAGATCCCCGGACCCGACGAGCCGCATCAGGTCCTGCTCATGCTCGACGAGTTCTACCATGTCGGGCGCATGGACTCGCTGATCTCGAAGATCACGATCAGCGCCGGCTACGGCTTTCGCATGGCGATCGTCATGCAGGACATCGCCCAGCTCGACGAGCTCTATGGCAGGCACACCCGGATCACAACGGTCTCTGGCTCGCAGATCAAGCTCTTCATCCAGATCAACGATCTCGAGACGTCGGAATTTGTCTCGGAGATGCTCGGCGAAACGACACAGGTCTACAAGACACCGGTGATGCGACCCGGGCAGGCGATCTTCGCGCCGCGGGTCTGGACGCCGCACTATGCAGCCCGTCCGTTGCGCAGCCCGCTCGAGCTCCGCGAGATGTCGGCGCGGCTCTCGATCCTGATGGTGAAGAACTCACCGTCCTTCGAGCTCTCTAAGATCCGACACTACCTGGATCGGCCATATCGGCGGCTCTATGAGGTGAGTAAGGGTACCCCACCGGTTCTGCCTCACCTCCGCGAATGGCGAGATGAGCCGCTCGGCGGCGCAATTGGGTCTGCGGCAAGCGTGGGGCTTAGCGGAATGAACCGGCAGATCGAGCTTGCCCCGGAGGCCGAGCGGATGGAGGAAATGCGCTCCACAGCAATCTCGGAACCTGTAGAAGCGTCCCCGGCCCCCGTCGCCCGCGCGGTCGCTCAATCGGAGCACATCAATCGTTCTGATCCTCGGTTGAGGCAGAAGCAGATCAGCAAACTGAATCTGGGGGTTCCGCCGGCCTCGACCGGTGAAGAGTGTAATCTGCGCCGAGTTATCTCTGCAGTCGAGGACGACCAGAGTGCAGCGTTCACAACGATGACGCGGGCACTTAACCAACAGTCCCCCGCGATTGCCGGAGCTGTTTTGAACCTCGAAACGATACAACGCGGGTTCGGCGATCACCGACTTCCAGCGTCGGTGAAATCTTAGAAGAATTTCACGTCATAATTAATCATAAGAAAGAAATTTTTACTTTAAATCCACATTGTCAAACGAAGCGTTTAACGGGTTTGGAGTCAATCGCATTCAGGATCACGCTTCCGTTGCCCCGCTAGACGAATTTGACCTATTACGTATAGTTGCAAGGTCAGATCATAGGATACCTGTCAAAAGGCTTAGCCTGCGACCCCTAGTAAGGCAATTTCACGCAAATCACGAACGAAAAACCGATCTTACCGCTAAACTTATTCTACCGGGCTAAGCGATCTGCCTTTTAGGGTCAGCGGGGTCGGTTGATTGGTCTAAGACTAAGTTTGCCGATTGGATTCGGCTCCCCCCTCGCGGCAAGGTAACCGTTACGCATAAGCCGCCAGCCGCCCGATTGGTCAAACTGATATGCCCGCCGTGAGTCTGGATCACTGACGCTGCAATGGTGAGCCCCAAGCCCGTGCCGCCAGTCTCGCGTCCGCGGGACTCCTCGAGCCGGACGAAAGGCTGAAACACGCGCTCCATATCGGCTTGCGGAATGCCGGGGCCTTCGTCCTCGACAGTTATGACGATCCCGTCACCGGCCTCAGCAATCGTCACGCCGACCGTGTGGCCATATTTCACCGCATTGCCGATGATGTTGGAGAAGGCGCGCTTCAGTGAGAGCACGCGCCCCAGCACGGGAGCGGAGGTGCTGCCGATCAGCGCAACCTGGTGCCCCTGATCGAGATGATCGTCGACGATGGTCTCGATGACCGAAGCGAGGTCGATTGCCCGGATCGCTTCGCTGGAAACGCCGCCGCGCAAGTATTCGAGCGTCGAGTCGATCATTGCCTCCATCTCGCCGAGATCGGCATCGATCAGGTCACGTGTCGCGTCATCGTCGAGTAGCTCAGAGCGAAGTCTGAGGCGCGTGATCGGGGTGCGCAGGTCGTGTGAAACCGCCGCCATGGCCTGCATGCGCTCGGTGACCAGGCGCTGGATGCGCTCGCGCATGGTGTTGAAGGCGCGCGCCGCGCGGCGTACTTCGATCGGTCCGTTTTCGGGAAGCGGCTGCGGCGTCTGATCAAGGCTAAAGCGCTCCGCCGCGATGGCAAGATCGCGCAATGGTCGGGTTGCCCAGCGCAGCAGTAGCAATGCGACGACAACGATGCCGACTCCGAAGCAGATCGTGACCGCGATCACGCTCCAGTCGATGTTCTGGTGCGCTCCGAGAGCCGAGGAGGAGAAATTTACCCAGGAGCCGTCGGCCAGCTGGACCGAGACCAGCATCATGTGCCGGTAGGCATCGGCATTCCCGCTGCCCAACGCCCCGTCATCGGCAAACCCGACGCGGAATGACTCCGCCGCGAGTTCGGGCGCAAGCTCTTTGAGCCGAGCCTCCATCGTCTTGGTTCGTTCTGTCATCGGCGCTGTGCCGAGGACGAGACTGACCTTGCTCCAATGGACTTCAAGGCTGGCGCTCGACAGGTCATGCGCGGCGCGGTCTCGTTCTGGTCCGGCGGGGGCGCTGGCAATTGCGCGCTTGATCGAGACGATATGCTCAGCGAGGCCACGATCGCGGGCGGCGGTAGCGAGGCTTTCGACGCCGACGCGATAAGCCAGAATCCAAGGAGATGGAAGGCCAGGAGCGCCGCCACCAACACCATGATGGCACGGCTGGCGACCGTATCGGGCCACAGGCGTTCGACCAGCTTCTTCAAGCGGATTGCCCCTCTTGCACGCGGACGTTGGACACAAACATGTAGCCCGAACCACGGACGGTCTTGATGAGCTGGCCGCCGCTGGCGTCGGCCTCCAACTTGCGCCGCAGCCGGCTGATCTGGACGTCGATGGTGCGGTCGAAGGGATCGCCGCTGTTTCGCGCCTTTGCGAACTGCATCAGTGCCTCTCGCGACAGGACGCGATTGGCATGCTCCACGAAGGCCACGAGAAGGTCGAACTCGCCGGTTGAAAGGTCGATCAGTGTGCCCGTAGGAGATTGAAGCTCTCTACGGCGGAGATCCAGCGACCACCCATCAAACATGACGGTCTCGGAACGTCGGGTTTCGCTGGTATTGCGCGCCGTGCGAGATCGGCGCAGGACGGCGCGAATGCGCGCCACCAATTCGCGCGGGCTGAACGGCTTGGTCACATAATCGTCAGCGCCGCCGTCGAGGCCGACAATCCGGTCGCTCTCCTCGCTGCGGGCGGTCAGCATCACGATGGGAACCTGGGACGTCATGCGGACGTCGCGGCAGAGCTCGACGCCCGAGCGCCCGGGCAGCATCAGATCGAGCACGATCAGATCGATCGTGGCGCGGGCCAGGATATCCATCATGACGCGCCCGTCCGGTGCTCCGGTGACCTGATAGCCATGCCGCTGAAGAAAGCGCGAAACCAGGAGCCTGATCTGCGGATCATCGTCTACGACGAGAATATGCCCATGATCTTCGGCTATGATCTTGATTGGATCTTGGTCCATGTTTCGCTCGGCTTCCCAGAACAAGCCTGTTTGCGTGGCGCCGCTTCCTCTTTTGCGGCGATTGCACAATAGCGCGCTTATCGCCGTGCCGCCCGTGTTGCTTTGATACAATTTGTAACGGACGCCGACGGCAGAGCGCTGCTACCCCTATGCCGTCGAAACACGGGGAGCCGAATCGTGACGTTCGTGAAGGTGCCGTTCCTGGCAGGGATAGGGCTGGCGCTAGGCGCCTGTTCGTTGACACCCGTTCCGGACCATCTAGCCAGGCCGGCCGATCCGAGCGCTCGCGTTCCCGCGGTCTCTTATCGCAGCGTGACGGCTGGCGCGGCGACTTTCCGACCGGTTGATCCGAAGGACTGGCGCGAACTCAATCGTGACGTCGGTCCCAAGTCATGACGTCGTCCGCCGTGTCCATTTCAACGATCGTTTCTACCCGGGAAGGACAGCCTTGATCGCTCAGCAAAATTGCATGCTCGACGCCTGCTCCGTTTCGGGCTGCTCGCCGGCGCCGCGGCTTTTCTGGGAGGCTGCGCGAGCTTCTCCGCTGACAGCGGCATGGGCTCCGTGCAGAGTGCCGCCTATACCGACATCGGCAAGGATGTGGTCAAGATCGGCGACGATCAGGCAGCTCTTACGGCGAAATCACGCGTCAATCAGCTGCTGCGCAAGCCGTTGACGGCGGACGCGGCCGTACAGGTCGCGCTGCTTAACAATCGCGGCCTCCAGGCGGCGTTCAATGAGCTCGGCATTGCCGAGGCCCAGATGGTTGCGGCGAGCTTGCCTCCCAACCCGAGCATCGGCATCTCCAAGCTCTCCGGTCGCTTTGAACTCGAAATCGAGCGGCAGATCGTGGGCAGCCTCCTGGCGCTCGCAACTCTGCCGGCGCGCGCCGAGATTGCCCGCGATCAGTTCGGGGCAGCGCAGTTGCGGACCGCCGAGGCAGTTCTGAGACTCGCGGCCGATACCCGCCGCCAGTACTATCGCGCTGCTGCGGCGAATACCCAGGTTGTTTCTATCAGGAGGCGAAAGCGTCTGCCGATGCAGCTTCCGAGCTGTTCAAGCGGCTCGGCGAAAGCGGCGGCGTCAACAAGCTCGACCAGGCCCGCGAATTCGCGTTTGAGGCCGAACTGACCGTCCAACTCGCCCAAGCGCGCCAACTGCAGCGCCAGGAGCGTGAGCGCCTTGTCCGGCAACTTGGAATCTGGGGCGACGACCTGAAATTCCAGCTGGGCAGCCTGCCGCCGCTACCGCGTCTGCAATCAGTCAAGGCGATCGAGGCGGAGGCCCTGCGCAAGCGCGTCGATCTCAGGATCGCGCGGGCCGAGCTGGACGTTCTGGCGAAGTCGCTCGGGCTGGAGCAGGCGACGCGCTTCATCAATGCGGCCGATCTGCAAGGAACTCGCACCTACGACCGAAGCCGCACTGTTACGGAAGACGGTCGTGTTGAACGAATTCGAGTCGCAGCCGAACGCTTGCCCTCGACCTCGAGATACCGATTTACGATTTCGGACAGTCGAAGGTCGCGCTGGCCGAGCAGACCTACATGCGGGCTGCCAACAAGCTGGCGGAGAAGGCCGTCAACGTCCGCTCCGAAGCGCGCGAAGCTTACACGGCCTATCGCGCCAATTACGACATCACGCGGCAGTATCAGAACAACGTCCTGCCACTGCGCAAGATCATCCAGGACCAGTCGCTGCTGCAATACAGCGGCATGCTCAACGACGTGACGGATCTGATCAAGATGCGCGAAACCGCATCCTGTCCAATGTCGCTGCGATCAATGCCCGCCGCGATTTCTGGATCGCCATACCGACTTCAAGCATGCCCTGATCGGCGGCGGTAGCGGCGGTGGTTCTGTCGCAGTGGCGGCAGCTGGTGGCGGTGGCAGCGGCGACTGAAGGAGTTGCACAGATGACCAATCTATCGCGTAGGGGCTTCATCGGCTCGTCCGGGCTCGTGCTGGCCGGTGCGGCCGCTGTCTCCGGGCGGAGCGCCTTCGCCGCCGTGCCCGAGGCGCCGACCATGACGGAAGCGACGACGCAGGCGCCGCTCGTGCCGACCACGGGGCCGGACTACCAGCCGGTCGCGACGCTCAACGGCTGGTCGCTGCCCTGGCGGATGAATGGCGACTGGAAGGAGTTCCATCTCGTCGCCGAGCCGGTGGTGCGCGAGATGGCACCGGGCATGAAGGCCAATCTCTGGGCTACAATGGCCAGTCGCCGGGCCCGACCATCGAGGCGGTCGAGGGCGACAAGGTCCGCATCTACGTCACCAACAAGCTGCCGGAGAATACGGCGGTGCACTGGCACGGCCAGCGCCTGCCCAACGGCATGGACGGCGTCGGAGGGCTGACGCAGCCGCATATCCACCCGGCAAGACCTTTGTCTACGAGTTCCAGCTGCGGCGTTCCGGCACCTTCATGTACCACCCGCATTCGGACGAGATGGTCCAGATGGCGATGGGCATGATGGGCTTCTTCGTCGTCCATCCGAAGGACCCGGCCTTCCGCCGCGTCGACCGCGACTTCGTCTTCCTGCTCAACGCCTTCGACATCGAGCCCGGCTCCTATGTGCCGCGGGTCGCCGAGATGACCGAGTTCAACATGTGGTGCTGGAACAGCCGCGTCTTCCCCGGCATCGATCCGTTCGTCGTCGGCAAAAAACGACAAGGTCCGGATCCGCTTCGGCAACCTGACGATGACGAACCACCCGATCCACATGCATGTTACGAGTTCAAGGTATCCTGCACCGATGGCGGCTGGGTCGATCCGGCTGCGGCCTGGGACGAGGTCTCGGTCGATGTCGCCGTCGGCCAGATGCGCGCCTTCGATTTCGTCGCCGACGAGCTCGGTGACTGGCGATCCACTGCCACAAGTCGCACCATACCATGAATGCCATGGGGCATTCGGTGAAGAACTACATCGGCGTCAGCAAAAAGGACCTGGCGAAGCGCATCGCCAAGATCGCGCCCGGCTACATGCCGATGGGCTCGAACGGCATGGGCGAGATGGGCGGGATGGAGATGCCACTGCCCGAAAATACGCTGCCGATGATGACCGGCTTCGCCCAGTTCGGGCCGGTCGAGATGGGCGGCATGTTTTCGGTCGTGAAGGTCCGCGATGGCCTGGCGAAGAACGACTACAAGGATCCCGGCTGGTTCAAGCATCCCGAGGAACCGTCGCTTACGAGCTTAAAGGGCAGAAGCTCGGCGAAGCCCCGCGGGCAACGTCCCGGATAGCGGTGTCAAATCGGCTGAATGGCGGGCCAAGGATCCGCGCAAGCCGAGCCTCGGGCCGGACGGCAAGCCTCGCCCGGCCGTGAAAAACGCGCATTCCGATCACTGAGATGGCGACAAACTAAACTCACCCCTGGAGAGATAGATGAAGACAGCAACGTTCAAGCTTGCCGCGATCGCATTTTTGATGTCGGCCGGCGCAGCTTTGGCTGGCCCGGCGCGGCCGGTCATGGCCATGGTGCCGAGACGGCTTACGGCACACCTGGCGACCCGAAGAAGCCGGCCCGGCCCGTTCAGGTCGTGATGAGCGAGAAGGACGGCAAGATGTCCTTCATCCCCGACCGGATCGAGATCCGCCGCGGTGAGCAGGTCCGCTTCCAGCTGCGCAACAACGGCGAGCTCGACCACGAGATCGTCCTGGCGACGCTGAGGAGAACCTCAAGCACGCGGTCGAGATGCAGAAGAACCCCGACATGGAGCATGACGACCCGAACGCCAAGCGACTCGCGCCGAAGAAGACCGGCGAGATCGTCTGGGCCTTCACCAAGGCGGCGAGTTCGACTTCTCCTGCCTGATCCCCGGCCATCGCGAGGCCGGCATGACCGGCAAGATCATCGTCAAGTGAACGATCTCAGCGAAAGGAGCATCCCATGCTGAAGACTGCCGCCACTCTTGCCTTCCTGGTCGTTGCATTGCGGCTGCCGCGCAGTCGGTGAGCGGCACCGTCACCAAGGTCGACGAGGCCAGGGCAAGCTCACCATCAATCACGGCCCGATCAAGAACCTCGACATGGATGGCATGACCATGGTGTTCAAAGCCGGCGATGCCGCCATGCTGAAAGGCCTGAAGGCCGGTGAGAAGATCAAGTTCGACGCCGACCGCGTCAATGGTCAGCTCACTGTGA